>JBBDIG010000057.1 GCA_040880525.1 Bacteroidia bacterium | reverse complement strand
CCCAGAGAAATGCGTTTTTTCTCTTTATCGTAATCGAGTACAACCACGTTAATTTTTTCGCCAAGCTCCAGCACCTCTTCAGGGTGATTGATCCGGCCCCAGCTTACGTCAGTAATGTGTACCAGTCCATCTACACCACCGAGATCAACAAATACTCCGAAAGAGGTAAGGTTCTTCACAATACCTTCCAGCACCTGGCCTTTCTCCAGTTTGCTGAGGATCTCGGTTTTTTGCTGCTCCATGTCACTTTCAATGATGGCCTTGTGGGATACCACAATATTCCGGAAAGCCGGATTAAGCTTCACCACTTTAATGTCCATCGTCTGCCCCACAAAGGCATCATAATCCTTTATGGGTTTTATGTCAATCTGCGATCCCGGCATGAAAGAATCCAGGGTCATAACCTCCACGATCATTCCGCCTTTGGTGCGATCTTTCACGTAGCCTTCCAGGATCTTCCCGGTCTCATAGGCATCTACGATCGTATCCCATGCACTTTCGGCCAGGGCCTTCCTGTGGGAGAGAATGATCTGGCCGTTCTTGTCTTCCTTGGTTTCGACAAGCACCTCTACCTCATCTCCGGGTTGCAGGTTTTTCTTGTATTTAAATTCAGAAAGCGGAACCAATCCATCGGATTTGAATCCAATGTTCAGCACCACATCTTTATCAGTAATGGAAACAACTTTTCCTTTTACCACTTCTCTTTCCTGAACATCGCTCAGGGTTTCCGCATAAAGTTTTTCCAGATTATCGCGTTCATTGTCGCTGTAATCATCCATGCCTCCTTCGAACTTGGTCCAGTCGAAGTCCTGTTTTGGAGGATTCTTGTTTTCTGAGCTGACCACTTTTGCTGATGGTGCGGGCTCATCTTCTTTGGCTGGTGCCTTCTTTTCTTTATTACCAGCTTCGTCTTGTGGAGTTTCAGCCTTTTCTTCAGCCTCTCCCGTGGCCCCTGTCTTTACAGGTTCAGGAGAAGGCTCTGCGGCTGGTTTTGCGTCATCCTCTTTGTTGGAGACGTTGGCCGTTGGCTCTTCTGCTGCGTTTTCAGAAGGCTCGTTTTCCGGCTCGCTGGCTGGTGTTGGCGTAATTTCTTCAGAAGTTTCTTCCTCCGCCTTACCGGCTGGAGCGGTTCCTTCTTTTACAGGCTTTGCCTCTTTTGCCTTATCGGCTGAGACATCACCTGCAGGTTGATTCGCAGATGGTTCGTGAAATTGTTTGTTTTGATCTTCAGTCATTCAGTGAAATCCTCCTTTTTATAGAGTATTAATTTTATAGGGACTTTTTTTGAGAGCGCAAAATTATAAAGAATGTGGATGAAACCTGTATCTGCTTGTCCTTTAATTTAATTCATTGTGGATGAACAGGAAGGATACTTCAAACCATATTCGTTAGCCCAACCCGGATGATTCGTGTAGTTATTCCTGTAATCACTCCCGGTGATCCCGCGTCATAGCTCTTGCCAGGCCCAGATCTTCCGGTGTGGTAATTTTAATATTTCGCTGCTCCCCTTCTATGACGGTTATTTCATAACCTGCTTCTTCCACCACCGAGGCATCATCCGTAAATCGCTCCTGATAACCCTGACTGTAAGCTGTCTTTAACATGCCAATTTCAAAAACCTGTGGAGTTTGTACTGCTACCAGGGAATTCCGGTCAATGGCCCGCCACTTCCCGTTAACGTTTTGTCGCACAGAATCAGAGATGAGTGTACCGGGTACCGCAGCACCCGTCTCCCTTGCCTTTTTAAAAGCGCGATGTATCAGATAAGGGGAAACGAATGGACGAACAGCATCATGAATGGCCACAAAATCCGCATTTCCCGGCAACGTATTAATGCCATTCCTGACAGAATGAAAACGCTCCTCACCACCGGAAACCAGGGGTGCAAGAATTGGAAATTTAAATTGCCTGCAAAGATTTTCCCACATTGGCCAATCCTGCCGCGCCATCACGATCAGTATTTGAATGCGCTGGTCATAATCGTAGAATGCTTTGAGCGTGTGCATCAGAATGGGCATTCCTGCTATTGGCAGAAATTGCTTGGGAACATCCGTATTCATGCGGGTACCAGATCCGCCCGCCACCACTATTACCCATTCCGACATTTGCTAGAGAATAAACATAGCATCACCATAATCCCTGAACCGGTATTCTTCCTTTATAGCCTCTTTGTAAGCCTTTCTCAATAATTCCGGACCCGCAAAGGTTGCCGTAGATATGTAAAAGGCAGACTTAGGCTCGTGGAAATTGGTTATCATGCAAGTAGCAATATTGAAGTCATGAGGAGGAAAAAGGAACTTCTCAGTCCATCCTTCTGATCCCTTTAACATTCCATTGGATGAAACGGAGGATTCGATGGCGCGCATGGTGCTATTTCCTACCGCACATATTCTCTTCTTATTGCGCTTGCCTAGATTCACCAATTCAGCAGTCGCCTTGGGAACAATATAATTCTCCGAGTCCATTTTATGCTTAGAAAGATCTTCAACTTCGATGCTCCTGAGGGAACCCAGGCTCAGATGAAGCGTTACCTCCGCGATCACTACGCCCTTAATCTCGAACCATTTTAATATCTCCCGGCTAAAATGAATTCCGGAAGCTGGCGGAACGACTGCTCCTGTTTGGGCGGCAAAAATGGTTTGGAAGGATTCTGCATCCTCGGGCTCAGCAGTTCGCTCCATATATTTTGGCAGAGGAGTTTCCCCAAGGCTATGGAGTGAGGCATAAAATTCATCATCCTCTGCATCATTAAGAAAACGAATGGTCCGGCCACGCGAGGTAGTGTTGTCAATCACTTCGGCAATAAGGATCTCATTTTCTTTTTCTCCGAAATATAATTTGTTGCCAACCCTGATTTTCCTTGCAGGATCAACCAATACATCCCAAAGGCGCTGCTCTTTATTAAGCTCACGCAGCAGGAAAACTTCGATGCTTGCCCCGGTTTTTTCTTTTTTCCCGTACAGACGGGCAGGAAAGACTTTCGTATTATTTACGATCATCACATCACCTTCATCAAAGTACTCCACAATGTCCTTGAAGGTGCGATGCTCCATCTTCCCGGTATCCCGGTGTAATACCATTAGTCTCGACTCATCCCTGTAGGGCGCAGGATACTTGGCTACAAGGGATTCAGGTAATTCAAAATTGAAATCAGATAATTTCATTGTCTGCTTATATTTGCGAAAAGGCGTGCAAAATTAACAAAATGCTTCTCAGGGCTTACACAGAACTTTGCATTATCCTTTAATAATCTTCTTAAACCTCTCAGTAGCCTGCCGGTTCGCATAGTAGGGCAAATTATTTCCACCGTTTCAATTATCGCAAAAACCAACATTTACTAAATTGAAAATCAGCCTGATAAGAGCGCTTATTGTAGAGAGCATAAGCTCTGCGCTTATCAATTTTCGCTCAAATATTCTCCGCACTTTCCTCTCCCTGCTGGGAATCACGATTGGCGTTCTATGTATTATAGGGATTCTGGCAATGGTGGATTCACTGGAAAAGAATGTTCGGTCATCCATCTCTAGCCTGGGAGATAAAGTTATTTATATCCAAAAGATCCCCTGGATCATGGGAAACGAGTTTGAATGGTGGAAGTATAATAATCGCCCCCCGCTCACCTATCGCGATATGCAATTGCTTCAGAAAAGGTATCCGAAAGCTGAAGCTATCACGTACTACCGCTGGCTCTCTGACCAAACGCTGAAGCATGGTGATCATTACGCTCAGAACATCACCATTATGGCTGTAACATACGATTATAATGAAGTGAATGAGGTGAAGGTGGCAAGCGGTCGTTATTTTACAGAATATGAAATGAACCTGGGGTCGCCCGTCATTATTCTGGGCGTTGAAATAGCAAATGCGCTATTCCCCCAACAGGATGCGATTGGGCGCCAGTTGAGGATGATGGGCCGCAAACTCACAGTCATCGGGATCCTGGAGCAACAGGGGAACAACATGTTTATGGGAGGCAACCTTGACCGGCAGGGAATTGTCCCGATCAACTTTGTCCGCTCCTTTGTACCCGTGGGGCAGGGATTTATGGCCAACTACCCTATCGTAGTAAAAGGAGGGGCTGATCAGGATATAGATGAACTGAAAGAAGAAATTCGTGGAAACATGCGCTCTATCCGTAAACTGAGCCCCCGCGATGAAGACAATTTTGCACTGAACGAGGTTACACTTATTTCTTCGGCCTTCGATCAGATCTTTGGCATACTCACGCTGGTAGGATGGATCATTGCAGGTTTCTCTATACTGGTGGGCGGTTTTGGAATTGCGAATATTATGTTCGTAACAGTCCGGGAGCGAACCAGCATCATTGGTATTCAGAAGGCGCTTGGCGCTAGCAAAATGTTCATTCTTCTCCAGTTTCTGGGCGAATCCGTGATGCTGTGTATATTAGGTGGCCTGGCGGGCATTGCTGTTGTTTATTTCGGCTTGCTCATCGTTAGTGCTACAATGGATCTGACGCTGCAACTCAGCCTCGAAAATATACTGATCGGAGTGGGTCTATCCAGCGGCATTGGCATTATAGCCGGACTGGTGCCGGCACTTCAAGCTGCGAGGATGGATCCCATAATGGCAATACGCTATAAAATGTAGACCGTAGTGCGCTGCCTATTCGCCAATGATTTTCTCTAAACTTCTTTTCCGCAGTTGGTACAGATCCCTTCCTCTGATTTTTGAGGCTGGCCATAGAGCATCAAAGAATGGTTTTGAACATTGAAGTTGAGCAGATCGCCCATCATATTCTGGATCTCCTGGATGCGCGGATCGCAGAATTCAAAGACTTTGGTGCAATGAACGCAAATGAGATGATCATGCTGGCGGTAACCGTAGGATTTCTCATAAAGGGCTACATGGTTCCCAAACTGATGCTTTACCACCAGATTGCAGTCTAAGAGCAAATCGAGCGTATTATAAACCGTGGCCCGGCTCACGTGGTAGTTTTTGTTCTTCATCTGCAGATAAAGCATTTCCACGTCAAAATGGTCATTACGCGAATACACCTCATCCAGGATCGCAAAGCGTTCAGGCGTTTTGCGGTGTTTCTTCCCTTCCAGATATTCTGAAAATATGTCTTTTACGTCCTCTTTGGGTTTCAGTGCGGTCATTTTTGAAAGCTAATTCTGCTCAAAGTTAGGGTTTGAAAGCGGTAGTCTCAGGTCTGAGGCAACGTCTCCTCCACATCAAAACGGGAAACGGTATCTATTCCACTGATCTTTTTGATCTTTTGAATAAGCTGCTCCAGGTGCTCTGTGTCATAGATCAGCAGAATGATGGACCCTTCGAAGGCCCCGTCTTTTGATTCCACAGTGATAGACTGCATATTCACCTTCAGTTCTTTGGATACAATGTCAGTGATCCGGCTCACAATTCCCAGACTGTCGAACCCGATCAGCCTCACACCCACGGGAAAGGTCTTCACATCCTTAATCTCCATCGCAGCCCATTTGGCCTTGATAATTCTGTATCCATAATTTGACATCAAGCGAATCCCGTTCGGGCAGTTAGTCCGGTGGATTTTAATGCCGTCTCCAATAGTAATAAACCCAAAAATATCATCACCTGGAATGGGATTACAGCATTTGGAAAAGGAATAATCGAGATCTGTATCTCCACCCACTACCACCATATCCGGCTTAACTGCTGGCGGAAGGATCTTTTTTGATTTCTTTTTCGGTTTTCCGTTAGTAGGTTCCGGTTTCTTGACTTCCAGCGACTGAAAAATATCCATTGCAGTTTTCAGCCTATGCGAATCAATTTTTCCACTTCCAATATTGTAAAAAAGATCCAGGGAGGATGGAAGGTTAAAGTACCGGGAAAGTCGTAGCAGCTTGTCATTGGAAAATTTCACCTTAGCCGAGCGCATTTTCCGGGAGAGAATCTCTTTCCCTACATCGGCAATTTTCCGCTTGTCCTCTTTCAGTGCTGCTTTGATCTTAGAGCGGGCCTTGGCCGTGACTGCAAATTTGAGCCATGCCTCATTGGGTTTCTGCTTTTTGCTGGTGATGATCTCTACCTGGTCTCCGTTTTTCAGCTTGTAACTTAGGGGCACGAGTTTATGATTCACCTTAGCTCCGAGGCAGGACAACCCTACATCAGTATGAATTTCAAATGCAAAATCCAGGGCAGTGGCATTTAGCGGCAAAGTATAGATGTCACCTTTGGGGGAGAACGCAAAGACCTCGTCCGAAAACAAATTCAGCTTAAAATCATCGAGAAAATCCAGTGCATTGGCTTCAGGATTTTCAAGCAATTCGCGAATCTTTCTTATCCATTCCTCAAGGCCCGTTTCGCCTGATTCGTTTTCCTTGTACTTCCAGTGGGCGGCATATCCCTTCTCCGCTATCTCGTCCATTCGCCTGCTGCGGATTTGCACCTCCACCCACTTTCCCTGCGGCCCCATGACCGTTGTATGCAACGATTCGTAACCATTTCCTTTCGGTGTGCTGATCCAATCCCTGATGCGCTCGGGATTGGGGGTATAGCTGTCGGTCACAATGGAATATACTTGCCAGCAATCGGCTTTCTCTGTTTCGATTTCGCTGTCCAGGATGATCCTTACGGCAAACAGATCATACACTTGCTCAAAAGGAATATCCTGCTGCCGCATTTTATTATATATAGAATAAATTGATTTGGTGCGTCCTTTTATTTCATACCGCAGATTTTCTTCGGCAAAGGCCGCCTGCAAAGGCTCAATGAACTTTCGTATGTATTTACTCCGCTGCGTTTTGGATGATTGTAGTTTTTGTGAAATATCTTTATACACCTTGGGTTCAGTATACTTGAGGGCAAGGTCTTCCAATTCGCTTTTAATGGCATAGAGTCCCAGCCGGTGGGCCAGCGGTGCAAAAAGCACCAGCGTTTCTGAGGCGATTTTTAGCTGCGAAGTTCTGGTCATGGCTTCCAGCGTTCGCATGTTGTGCAGGCGGTCAGCGAGCTTCACCAAGATCACCCGCACGTCATCCGCCAGGGTGAGCAGAATCTTCCTGAAGTTCTCAGCCTGCATGGAATTCGTCTTGCCCACCACACCGGATATTTTGGTGAGGCCATCAATAATGTTGGCGATTTTAGCCCCGAAGATTCCTTCAATATCTTCCAGCGTAATGTCGGTGTCCTCTACCACATCGTGCAGCAAAGCACAAACAATGGAAGTAGTTCCCAGGCTGATCTCCCTGGCGCAAATTGTTGCCACCGCCAATGGATGAAAAATATACAACTCCCCTGATTTTCTTCGCATGCCCTGGTGTGATTCCAGCGAATAGCGAAATGCCTGGCGAATGACCCGTTTATCTTCTTTAGTAACCTGTGGAGGGCAGTTCCGGAGAAGATTTCTGTAGGCATTGAGAATCCGGTTCCGCTCCAACTCTGCATCACTTATCTGCATATTCCATATTCATTATTGAGAAAACCTGAACTACTCCTTTTAAAATTCAACTACTATGCTGCATTATGGTTTTTAAACCGCTTATTTCAATTCCCTTCAGCATGTCAATAATAACGATATTTACCGCTCCTGAGCATTGAAGATCAGTCGTCCGGAAAGATACCAAATTCCCGGAAATTTTGTCTTGAATTTTTTCCCGAAAAAATGTGGTGTCCTTTTAGATAGCAGGGCATCTTTTTTAGGAAAACCGCGCTGTTGACGACTTAGACAATCCGGGCGGCAAGTTCGCAAGAGAACTGTAATTTTGCGGCCTTTATCCAGCGGATGTGGCGGAATTGGTAGACGTGCCAGACTTAGGATCTGGTGCCGCAAGGTGTGGGGGTTCGAGTCCCCCCATCCGCACTTTTCCTGTTTTTATTAAAATTTTAAATTCTAAATTTAATCGTGGATATTAATTTCCGGGAGCAGCAGGGCTTAGATGCCGTTTTGTCAGTAAAAGTAAGCCCTGAGGACTATGAACCAGGTATTGAAAGCAACATCAACACTTACAGAAAAGATTTAAAACTACCCGGCTTCCGGCCTGGGAAAGTGCCGAAAGGCATTGTCAGAAAATTGCTTCTTGAGCAGATGAAGCGGGAGCAGGTAGAAAAGGCAGTGCAGGAAGGAGTAAAGAATTTCTTTGATGATCAAAGCATGGACCTTCTGATGGGGCCTGTATTGAAAAGTGATGATTCAAAGATTGACTGGAAAGCAGATTCCAGCTTTGAGTTTACTTACGAGATAGGCATAAAGCCCGATGTGAAAATTGATACGCAATTGCTCCAGGGTGTGCTGCTGCATAAGGTAAAGGCAGAGGAAAAAGACTTGGACCGGCAAATAGAATTGATGCGCGAGCAGGCAGCATCCAAAGAAGATTATGAAGAAGTGCCGGATCAGGATGAGATCCACGTGATCCTTAAAATGCAGGAGATGGCTGACGAAACCACTCCACTCGAAGGGGGCGTACAAGCAGAAAAAACGCGGACGTTAAAAGACTTTCCTGATAATTTGAGGAAGGAACTTATTGGAAAGAAGATGCAGGCAGAGTTTAATTTAAACCTGAGAGAGCTTCTTACTTCCAAAGAATTAGAGTCCTTACTGGAAATTGATGAGCATACGGCCACGGATCTTGCGGATCTGTTTCAGATAAAAATTAACGGAATTTATTCCTCTACACCTGCTGAATTAAATGAGGCATTCTTCAAAAGCATATTTCCTGATAAAGAAATTACGGATGAAGCAGCTTTCAGAGCAGAATTGAAGGAACTTACCGAACGCTATTTTCAGCAGCAGAGCCAGCACATGGCGCGCCACCGGATCAAGGATACGCTGCTGCAGAATACTCCGATCACCCTGCCTGAAAATTTCCTAACCAATTGGCTGAAACGAAATGCCGGTGACAAGCAAAAGGATCAGGAAAAGGAAGAATTCAAGAAAGAATTCAAGGCATTTACAGAGGAAGTCAAATGGAACCTCATCAACGAACGGATTACGAAGGAACAGGATATAAAAATCGAAAATGAGGAGATCGCGAGATTTGCCTACGAGATGGTACGCAGCCAGTTTGCCCAATACGGCATGGGCGCAGCCGGAGACGAAATGATTAATCCATATTTAAAGAATTATCTTTCAAAAGAGGAAAATATCGCTCAGGTAACGGCCGCTATCCGGGACCAAAAAGTACTGGATTATCTTGAGAAGGAAACCCAATTCACCGAAGAGGAAATTTCACTGGAACAATTCAGAGAATTAGAGCAACATCATGATTAAAACAAAAAACAATGAGTAAAGACCCGTTTGCCAAAGAGTTTAAGAAATACGCAGTAGGCCACCAGGGAATCAGCAGCATGACGCTGGATGGATATGCGAAACAATATAATTACATCACCCCATACATCCTGGAGGAGCGGCCAATGAACGTTACCCAGCTTGATGTTTTTTCCCGCCTTATGATGGACCGGATAATATTCCTGGGTGTACCTATTTATGACGATGTGGCCAATATTATCCAGGCGCAATTGCTTTTCCTGGAATCACTGGATAATAACCGGGGCATTCAAATCTATATAAACAGTCCGGGCGGATCTGTGTATGCAGGTCTTGGGATCTATGATACGATGCAGTATATCAATCCATCTGTGGCGACCATCTGTACCGGCATGGCGGCTTCTATGGGAGCTATTCTTTTGTGTGCCGGAGAAAAAGGCAAACGTTCCTGCCTCAAACATTCCAGGGTTATGATCCACCAACCGATGGGAGGTGTGCAGGGACAAGCATCAGATATAGAAATATCAGCTCGTGAAATTCTGAAGACAAAAGAGGAACTTTACCGGATCATTGCGGAAAGAACCGGACAGGATTTCGATAAAGTACAAAAAGATTCAGACCGAGACTATTGGATGACTTCAGAAGAAGCCAAAGAATACGGAATGGTGGATGAAGTGCTGACCAAGGAAAGCTCACCTGAGAAGAAATAAATGAAGAAAGATAAATATTGCTCCTTTTGCTGGAGAAACAAGGAAGAGGTCTACCTCCTGATAGAGGGGAAAGAAGGTTTCATCTGCGACCGGTGCGTGGCCGAAGCTGAAAAGATCATTGAGGCTGAGCAGGCCAGCAGAACGCAGAAGGCCTCGCTGATCCGCCTGATGAAACCCACCGAAATAAAGGAGCATCTTGACGAATACGTGATTGGGCAGGACCAGGCAAAAAAGGTGATTTCGGTTGCCGTCTACAATCACTATAAGCGTCTTTCCAGGATCATGAAGGGGCAAGCGAATGAGATTGAGATTGATAAATCAAACATTCTTATGCTGGGCGAAACCGGCACCGGCAAAACATTGCTTGCCCGTACCATCGCCCGCATCCTTGAAGTGCCTTTTTGCATTGCAGATGCCACGGTAATTACCGAAGCCGGCTATGTGGGTGAGGATGTAGAAACAATCCTGACGAGGCTTTTACAGGCTGCTAACTATGACGTTCAATCGGCTGAAAGGGGGATCGTTTATATTGACGAGATTGATAAGATTGCCCGGAAAAGCGACAATCCTTCAATTACGCGCGATGTGAGCGGTGAAGGAGTGCAGCAGGCCATGCTCAAGTTGCTTGAAGGTTCTATTGTGTACGTTCCGCCACAGGGTGGACGCAAGCATCCTGAGCAGAATTTAGTAGCCATCAACACCAACAATATATTGTTTGTGTGCGGTGGGGCTTTTGACGGCTTAGAGCGCTCCATTATGAAGCGGATGCAATCGCAGGCCATTGGATTTAAGACATTATTTGAGAAGGAAAATGTATTGGATAAAGACAATATATTCCGCTATGCAAATGCGCACGATCTCAAGAAATATGGCCTCATCCCGGAATTGATCGGCAGATTACCGGTCATCACCTACCTGGATCCGTTGGATAAGGCAACGCTGAAATCTATTTTGCTGGAGCCGAAAAATGCGCTGATCAAGCAATATGAGGAACTCTTCAGGCTGGAGGGAGTAAAATTTGAGGTGGATGAAAACGTGATAGACTATCTGGCAGAGCAGGCAATGGATCTGAAATTAGGCGCGCGCGGGCTCCGTTCGCTTCTGGAATCCATTCTGTTGGATCACATGTATGAGATTCCATCAAAGGATGATATTCAGGATTTTCGGCTCACGATTGACAATGTGAAAACAAAGCTGAGCGAATCCAACCTGGCGCTACTAAAAGTGGCGTAAGGAATATCAAGCCGGGCATCATTCGGATATCCGCCTTTCCTGCAGCTTCACCTTTTCCCGGAAGAATATTTTTGTCGTTTCCTGAAAACTGGCCGTAAAGTCAGATACCAAAAAGTCATGATCCGGAAACGAATGATCCGCAAGTTGCCTTCGTTTTTCCAGCTCCGATTTTAACTCTTGCGCCACCGCATCTGTGCTGTCAATTACATTCACTTTCCCCCCATAGTATCTTTCAATCTCCGGGCGGATAAGCGGGTAATGTGTGCATGCCAGGATAAGCGCTTCTATCTCATTAAGACCTGGCCGGGAGAGATAATTATTGATGATCGTCTGGCTGATCTTGTTATTGAAAAAGCCCTCCTCAATCATGGGTGCAAGCAAAGGGGTGGCGTGGGCAGTGACCTGGACATTCTTTCTCAGGGTACGCAATCTTCTTGGGTAAATGCCGGTGCGGATGGTTCTGCGGGTTCCGATTACGCCTATACTTCCATTGGTAACTTGCTGCAAGGTGAATTTTACCACCGGGTCAATCACATTTATAATGGCCATTTCCCCTCCGAAACTTCGCTCCAGTTCGCGAAAGGCCACAGCAGAAGCCGTGTTGCAAGCAATGATTATCGCTTTGCAATCTTGCCGAATGAGGTATTCCACAATATTGCGGGAATAGGTGCGAATGGCATGGGAGGATTTATCTCCATAGGGCAGATGTGCCGTGTCTCCATAAAACACAACGCGCTCTGAAGGAAGAAGCCTGACCACTGAATCAACAATGGTCAGGCCTCCTATACCTGAGTCGAATATTCCAACCGGCCTGTTGTCTGCTGATTTAATCGCCAAGTTGTGCTTTTACTAATGCCATAAGATTATAGGATTCATCATTAAAAAGCATCAATCCGCTACTCGTATCAATAACATAGGTATAACCATTGTCTGTGGCTACCTTCTTAATTGCTTCGCGAACATCTTTAAGGATGGGCTCCAGCAGCGACTTTTCCCTTGCTGTTAAATCGTCCTGAGCTTCCTGCTGAAAGCGTTCGATCCTTTCCCGGAGCTGAGTGATTTCGCGCTCTTTATCCTTGCGAACTGCATCACTCATGGTATTAACCTCATTATAATAGGCCTCAACTTTTCTGTCAAGCTCCCCGGCCATATTCGTGATCTGGGTTTCCAACTGCGTCCCATGTTTTTCAAGATCATCCTTTACAGTTTGCACTCTCGCCATGGACTGGAGCAATTCATTTACATTGACATATCCGATTTTTTGAACTTTCGCTTCTTGCTGAGCTGTAGCGGCCAATGGCACAATTAAAGCAAAGAAAAAGAGCGTCCTGAATACTAATTTCATTTGTTATAGTTTAAATTATGTGTTTAAAATATTTCTACTCTTCCACGTCTATCTGAATGCCCATTATATCAAGAATTTCATCGCTCCTGTCATATTTGGCATTTGTATACAGCATGGTGGTAGTGCCGGATTTATCAAGAATAAAATCCAGTGATTCTTCTTTTGCGAGCTCCTGCACAGCATCAAATATTTTATCCTGAATCGGTTTTATAAGTTCTTCCCGTTTTTGGAATAATTCACCTTCTGGCCCGAACTTGTTCCGCTTAAAATCATTCATTTCCTTTTCCTTTTGAACGATAGCGTCTTCTCTTTTCTTCCGGGCTTCTTCGGGTAGCAGAACCTGCTCTGCCTGATAATCTTTATACATTTTATCAATTTCCTCCATCATTGATTCAATTTCCTTTCGCCACTGAGCGCCCATTGCGTCAAGTTGCTTTTGTGCAGAGCGGTAATCCGGTACATTGTCAAGGATGTACTCCGTATCAATATAGACGAAACGCTGTGCCTGGGCAGGTACAGAAATGATGGAAAAGGCTAGGCAGACAAGGGCTGCGGCAAATATTTTTTTCATAGATTTTTTTATTGGATCGGTGATTTTACAGAAAATGTACCAAATGGTTTTGGATGAAAATGCTGCAAACATCAGAATTGCTGGCCAATAGAAAGATGGAATTCCCCACTCCGGTTTCGTTGTCCGATATGCGGCTGATCAAATGGAAAACCATAATCAACACCAAATAGTCCGAAGAACGGAAGGAAAATCCGAACGCCTACTCCTGCGGATCGCTTGACCTCAAAAGGACTGTATTCATCAAAACTCATAAAGCTGTTTCCAGCTTCGGCAAAGATAAGCCCGTAAATAGTAGCGGAGGGATTGAGGGATAATGGATAGCGCAATTCCAGCGTAAACTTGTCAAAGATCGTTGCACCTTGTGTAGAAGTAGGCGTCACGGCACCATTTGCATATCCCCGAAGTGCGATAATATCCCGGCCATCAAGATTGATATTACTAAGGCCATCACCCCCCAATTCATATCGCTCAAAAGGCGTAATACCCAATTCGCGATTATAAAGTCCCAGAAAACCAAAGCGTGCTTCTGCCTTTAACACAAATTTTTCAATTACCGGGGCATACCACGTTGCATCAAAACTCCATTTATGGTATTCCAGCCATTTATATTTTTCAGCAGGCGTTTCATAAATTTTATCTGAAAACAGGGAATAAGGCGGAGCAATTTCACCGGCAATAGAGAAGCTTGACCCGCTATTGATCCATATAGTGCCATCCAAAGAGTTCCTGCTCAGGATGAAATTATAGTTTATATTATTTGATGTCCCGTTGGAAAAACCAGGAAAAATGCTATAATTTCTAAGTGAATAGCGCTGGTAGGAAATGGCCTGATAAAGCGTAAACCAGTCGTCAGGCCATTTCAATCTTTTGCCTAAACCCAGGGTAGCGCCAGAAGTCTGCAATCTGTTATAGAGCGAGTCGTCCTTTCCCAGTCCGCTGGGTGTAAAGCTTGAATGATAAAATGAAGTGGTGAGGGCGTTGGGCTTTCTTCCGCCAAACCAGGGCTCCGTAAATGAAAATGAATAGTTCTGATAAAAACGTCCGTTCGATGAGGCCCTGAGGCTGATGCGCTGTCCATTTCCCGAAGGAATAGGTTTCCACGCATCTTTATTAAAAAGATCCTGAATAGAGAAGTTATTAAAGGAAAGGCCGATCGTTCCAATCACCTGACCTGCACCCCAACCTCCTTGAAACTCAATCTGGTCCGTGGATTTCTCCACTACTTTGTACTCCAATTCTACAGTTCCATCCTCTGGGTTTGGTTTTGGCGCTACGTCTAACAGCTCCTGGTCAAAATACCCTAACTGCGCCAGTTCTCTTGTAGAGCGGATGATATCGCTTCGATTAAATTTATCTCCGGGCCTTGTCCGGATTTCCCTGAGTATTACATGATCATGGGTCTTTGTATTGCCGCTCACCGTCACGCGGCTCACCGTGGCCTGTGGCCCCTCCATTATCCTGATCTCTATATCAATGCTGTCATTCTCTACACCCACTTCCACAACATTATACCGGAAAAAGAGATAACCGTTATCCATGTATAAAGAAGAGACATCGTATCCCTCAGGATTCAGCGAAAGATTACGCTCAAGAAGGGTAGGATTGTATACATCTCCTTTGTCTATCCCTATAATATCCATCAGCATTTTTGTACTGTACTTGGTATTTCCCGTAAAAGCTATATCACGGTAATAGTATTTGTCGCCTTCTTTTACGGTAATATCTATCTTCAGGTTCTTTTCATCCATTCTATAAACAGAGTCAGTTATGATGGAGGCGTCCCGATAGCCCTCACTGTTGTAATAGCTGATGAGTTGTCGCTTATCATTTTCATATTCCTGAGGAATAAACTTTGAGCTTCTGAAGGGATTCCAGAACTGTTTTTCCCTGGTCTCTCTCATGCTCCCTTCCAGCTTTTTATCCGGGATCGCATCATTTCCCAGGATCTCAATTTCTTTTATCCTTATTCTTTCCCCACGATCCACATGGATAATGAGCCGGACACTATTGTTGTTGAAAAGCGAATCAGGCTTAGCTACTATTTCTACATCAGCGAAATAGCGTCCTTTCTCTATATAGTAGTTTTTAATCCGGGAAGAAGTATTCTCCCGCAATTGCCGGGTTACAATATCTCCCCTTTTGATATTCAGTTCATCCCGGAGCTTATTTGATTGTGACTTATTTAGTCCTTCAAATGTGAATTGTGCCAGGCGTGGGCTGGTTTCTACATATATGTTCAGGTAAATATCCCGTCCATCCACTGAATCGGCATTGATCTCAACAACAGAAAAGAAATTCTGCTTCCATAATTTTCTTATGGCATTTGCGATCTCATTGCCCGGTATTTTGATTTCTTCTCCAACCGTGAGCCCCGAAAAGGCAATCACGACATTGCTGCTATAAGATTCATCTCCGCTAACTTCTATACCTTTTATGGTGTAAGTAGATGGCATTGAATAGTCTCCGATCTGGGCAGACGAAAGCGTGAAAGTGAAAGCAACTATAATTAAAACTGAAAATAATTTCATTGAATACGAATAAGTTGTTCGCTGGTTTTACCAAATCTTCTCTCCCTTCTTTGGAAGTCGCCAATTGCAGTGTATAAATCTTCCTTCGAAAAGTCCGGCCAAAGCTTTTTAGAAAAATGCAATTCAGTATAAGCGGATTCCCATAGCAAAAAGTTACTGATCCTGTATTCTCCACTTGTTCGTATTAGAAGTTCCGGATTTGGGAACGGGGCAGTTGTAAGGTGCTGAGAAATACATTTTTCATCTACTTCATCTATCCTGAGCTTTCCATTCTCCACCTCTTCTGCAATTCTCCTGGTGGCCTGGATCAGGTCCCATCGTGCACTGTAATTAAGCGCAAGGATCAGAGTGAGCCGTTGATGGTGCTTCGTAGCTTTTTTAGCTTCCATTAGCTCCTGGTAGCAACCGGCAGGAAGACGATTAATATCGCCTATAGTTTCTAATTTAATATTGTTGTCATTAAGCGTTTTGATTTCCTTCCTGATAGTATGAACCAATAGTTCCATCAGGGCTGTCACTTCAGCTTTGGGTCTTTGCCAATTTTCGGTCGAAAACGCGTACAAAGTGAGGTAGCGTACTCCTAATTCTGCGGAAGCCTCCACACAATTCCTGACTGCGACCACACCATTGCTGTGGCCAAAAATGCGGTTCTGTCCCTTTTCCTGAGCCCAGCGCCCGTTCCCATCCATAATGATTGCAATATGGTGGGGCAGTTTATTCTTATCAAGTTGAGATAAAAGAGTATCAGACATGAAGATTTGGCGTCTGCGAAAAGGAGGTCAAAATTAGCTAAAAGACGGGACAATCAGGATTTTTGATTCGGTAGGCGATCGTGATGCCGCTGAATATATACCAATCTGTAAGATCATTATTTCCCCGCTGTTTACCTGCGGTTCCGATTTGATCTGCTGAGCGATCCGCCAGGCCTGCCGTCACGGCCCCATTTCTTTCCAGCAGCAGATCAGGATCAAAATATTCGGTACTCACATCATCAAGATAATCGGTAAAAGTTTTTCGGAAACCTATCTCAATTGAAGCGTTGAAATGCCTTGTAAGGGTATACTTAAATCCTCCGCCCAGGGGAATGCTGAATTGCCATCGGTTGTACTTTTTCCCTCCCCCTAAATTTTGACCTTCCGTGTTGAGTGGCTGAAGCTCAATGGTCGTTTGCTCTCCCTCCTGCCCGGTGAAAGTTGTTTTAGGATTAAAATGAAACCCGGCAATACCAATAAACAGAAACGGTGTAAACTCCCGCGGCTTCAAACCAGTAGCAAATGCCAGGAAATTAAATTCCAGCATCGCACTTCCTTCCAGGACGGGCGAAAAGAAACTTAAATTCCGGGTTTGAAGATACTCCAGGTTTGAGTCATTGCCGGAAATACGACCATAATGTACACCCACTTTCCAGGCAAAAAAAGGAGAGACGTTATTTCGAAAAAATATTCCACCTGCAGGATGAGATTCTTTCAGGATGGGCCTCGGAGCCATATCCCCCTGATAATTTGCCGCTCCTACAAGAAAACCATACTCATATTTCTGCGCCCGGATAAGGTCAGGATAGAACAAAAAAGGAAGGAAAAGCAGGATGGGAATAATTCGTAGCATGTATACGCTAACAGTACTTCGCTAAAAAAATTGCTTAAATGCAATTTTCAGACAATAACAAAAAATGGTGACAATTGGATCAAAACCCGTAGCATACATCCCTGTAGAAGGAATAGGTAACGGTAAATCCTGCAAAATGATACCAGTCAAAAGTGGATGAGTTTCCCCTGTCCACGTGAGGCCCAACTTCAAGTGGTTCTCCCAGTACTTCACCTGTCCGGTTCGCCAACCTCGCAGCAAGTGGCCCGTTTTGCGCTCTAAGGAGTTGATCCTCCACGTAGGTCTGACTGATATCGTCCAGATAATCATTGTAAGTGAACCGCGGGCCAATCTCCACTCCAATATTCATGTGGCCGCTTATGGAAAATTTAAGGCCGGCCCCAAAGGGGATACTCAGTTGCGTGAGATTATACTTTTTTCTATTCTGATACTGCGTCAATTCCTGGCCTTCGGTTCCTAAAGGCTGCAACTCCACATATTCTTCTTCGAAACTGCCATCGCTTGCTCTTGTGGTAATAATAGCTTGAGGATTATAGCGATATACACCCAACCCGGCAAATATGAACGGTGCGAAATTCCATTTAGTCCCGGTCTCATACTCCATGAGATTATATTCGAACTGAAGTCCAAACTCCAACAACGAGCTTCTGAAATTAAGATTTCTGATCCGGTTTTCTTCCCTTTTGGCATTTTCATCTGATCCTGAGATCGAACCATAATAAATATGGCCCTTCAGGGCAAAACGCCTGGATATATTGTATCTCACCAGACCTCCACCGGCCAGATGAGATTCGCTCCAAACCACCACACCAGGCGTAAGCTCTCCGGTATAATTAGAACCGCCTAAAAAAACTCCGGCTTCCCAGTATTGTGATTGTGCAATATTGGGAAGCCACAGTAAAAGAAGGAATGCGAGAATTTTATACATCTATTATTTTAAAAATCTTTACAGCTATACTTTCTGAAGGTTTTTGTCAAGGTGAAGCCCACGAATACATACATATCCATATCGTTTGGATCTCCTCGCTGAGCGCCTTCGGTATGGCGATTCAGTCCCAGTTCCGGAGCCCTTGAAGAAAGCTCGGCTGCTTTGGGGTCGCGCTGCTCCAAAGCGTCCATATCAGGATAATCATCGCTCACATCATCAAGGAAATCAGTGAAAAGCTTCCTTTGGCCGACCTCAAAACCGAGGTTCCAAAGCTTTCCTAAGTTGTACTTCACACCAATTCCATAAGGAATGGCGAACTGATACAGCGAGTAGGGATCTCCACCCGGAAGGTTTTGGCCTTCCGTACCCAGAGGTTGCAGTGCGATCGTATTTCCTGCCGCATCATCAGTTTTGGGATTGAAGTAAAAGCCAGCCACACCTCCAAAAACGTAAGGAGCGAATTTATATTTCTGGCTACCGCTTATATAAGGCAAAATGTTCAGCTCCATTTGAAGCGAGAGTTCCGTTACATTGCTCCGGAAACTCAGATTCCTTTTTTCCCTACCATCTTCAGGATGATTTTTATCATCCCCGGATATCCATCCGGTATAAAGGCTTCCTTTGAAATTTAACCTGGGATTGAAGTAATAGCGATATAAACCTCCAAATCCCGGTTTCGTCTCACTAAGCGTGAGTGCAGGAGCCGTTAAATCTCCCTGATAAATGGCTGCTCCAACAAAAAGACCTACTTCATGGTCCTGAGCAGTAGCGGTTGTCATCAACATTCCTGTAGCTGCGATGCACAAAATTGTTTTTATCAATTTCATATTAAAGATGTTTTTTCTCCCAATTTTTAAAGAGGCGGTAAATTTACATGATTCTTCCATTTCACCAAAGACTTATGATTTTAATTGTTCCGCGAATCTATGCCCCACATGAGTTTATTCCGCAATGTACTGATGAAATTTTGGTTATGAAAGCGAATCAGGTTCATCGTAAAATCTGCCTTGGACACCGCCAATTGCCATGAGTAGTCAATAATTTCTGATCTTGAATCCAATGAAACCAAATAATTGCTTCCTCTGCCACTAATTTCAAAACTGATAATGCTTTCATCTGAAATCACAATGGGCCTTACATTCAAATTATGGGGTGCAACGGGGGTTATGGAAAAAGTTTTTGAGCCAGGGAAGATAACAGGCCCACCGCAACTTAACGAATACGCGGTAGATCCGGTTGGCGTGGAAACGATTATCCCATCTGCCCAATAGGTGTTAAACATGTCTCCGTTCAAAAAGGTTTTTATGATGAGCATTGAGGTATTATCCCGCTTATGAATGGTGAAGTCATTTAGCGCATAGTTCATTTTAAAAAGCTCCTTGTCGCAATTACATTTCAAAAGAGTCCGTGCTTCTATATAATAGTTTCCTGCACGTAAATCCTCTATTGCAGTCTCGACCTCACTCTCCGGTGTATTCGAGAGAAATCCCAGGCGACCGGTATTAATGCCTCCCACCGGGATTCCTGAATCTCTTACTAATAGCAAAGTTTCAAGAAGGGTTCCATCCCCGCCTACGCTCAACACATAGTCAATGCTGTTGGCTACAAGATCCTTATAGCCTTGCAGTACCTCTCCTTCATACTTTACCCCGCCTTTCTCTTTCAGTTCTCTGGCAAGTGATTCAAAAACGAAAATCCTGAAGTTATTGCGGGCGAGACTGTCGAACAGTCTTTGGAGAGTGAGTACGGTTGAGGATTTATATTCTCTTGAAAATACAGCGATCTTCATACACTTCAAAGCTCGTTAGCCTGTTATAGCCAAAGAGGCTGCTAAATGTTCAGATACTTCATAAGATGATCGAAACGATCTTTGAGATCATCCTGCTGCAACTCGTTGAAGTGAAACACGCTCACCTCATATTCATAGCGTTGAAAGGTCGCAATGATATTTTTCATGAATAAGGAATTAAGCTTCAATGTGACCGTCAGTCTGCTGGCATCCGCATTCTGACTCAGATAGTAGCTGAGAATTTTTGCGTTATTCGATTCTACGATATGAGCAATCTCAGACAAGGAAAAATCTCGTACAGGCATTACGAGCGTAATAATGCCGCCAGGCTCATTAAAGGAATATTGCAGGGCAAGGTGTTCTAATAAAGTATCGGTTCTTATAGTTCCAGCGTACTCATAATCCTTTAAAACGGCTATAGCACTTAAATGATTTTCAACACTGATCTTTACAACATCCAGAAAATGAATGTCTTCCGGCACGCTGGCTTTGATGAAATCATTTTCCAGTTCTTTGATGGTCTGAGAGGAATCAGGATGTGAGACACAGGCCACTGAAGCCACCATTCCCAGGAATTTTCCTTTCCTGACAACCGGAAGATGGCTAATGCCGAATTCCAGAAAAAGCTGCCGCGCTCTGCTGATCTTGCTTGATATCAGGAGAACCGGTATGGACTGCGTTATGAGATCGCGTGAAATCATAATTGGTCTCCTGAATGTATCAATACTTTCGAAAGGAATTGCTCCAGGATCTGGTTGAATTCATCAGGTCTTTCCATCATCGGTGCATGCCCGCATTTATCTATAAAGTGCAGCTCAGAATTGGGTAAAAGGTCATTAAATTCTTCTGCTGCTTCAGGAGGAGTGATCTGATCATTATAGCCCCAGATAAGACATGAAGGGACATTGATCTTGGTAATTTCTTTCCGGAGGTTGTGGCGAATTGCTGATTTGGCCATCGCTATGATCTTCATTGCCCGTGTTCTGTCATTTACAATTCCGAATACTTCATCCACCAACTCTTTTGAGGCAGTGCCCGGAGAATAGAATGTAAACTCTACCTTTTCCTTGATAAACTCATAATTGTTGCGCTTAGGAAATGTTCCACCCATCGAACTTTCGTACAATCCGGAACTTCCGGTCAGGATCATGCTGCTGACGCGTGAACTGTGCTGAAGCGTGTAAATAAGTGCCACATGGCCACCAAGCGAGTTACCCAGCACATTGACCTGCTGATACTGCTTGAATTCCATAAAACGATGGATAAAATTGCTGAGTTCACCGACAGTAGCCTTGATCATCGGCATCTTGTATATCGGCATTATGGGTATTACAACCTTGTAATGCTTAGAGAAATAGGAAAGAACATCACGAAAATTACTCAGCGCTCCGAAAAGCCCATGCAACAAAAGTATAACCTGTCCTTCCCCTTCTTCTACGTATTCAAAATTGTTTTCTTGCTTAACGCGAAACTCCATTACACGGGCAGTTAAAGGTTTTCAAAGATAACAGAATTATAAAATTCCCAAATTTAACGGAACGGCCCGGAGCCAGTTCTCTACAAGTGTTTGGCCATCCGTGGTAAGAATAGATTCAGGATGAAATTGATGGCCCCATATCAAATGATCCCTGACTGACAAAGACATTGGTAAACCCTCCTTTGTTCTTGCTGTAATCTCAATCATATCATTTTGCTCACTTTTAAGACAAAGCGAATGATATCTCGTGACGGAAAAAGGAGAAGTTATATTATGAAACATGGCATGTCCATTATGAAATATCTGCGATACTTTTCCATGAAAAGGTACTGGTGCCTTGATGAGTTCCATCCCGGCAAATTGCCCAATAGCCTGGAACCCAAGGCAGATTCCCAGAATCGGCACCTTCCCCGCCATCTCCTCCAGAAGCCGGAAAATAAAAGGATGATCCTGTGG
Source organism: Bacteroidia bacterium (assembly GCA_040880525.1). Taxonomy (NCBI): domain Bacteria; kingdom Pseudomonadati; phylum Bacteroidota; class Bacteroidia; species Bacteroidia bacterium. The sequence goes on along the minus strand of JBBDIG010000057.1, from coordinate 42,042 downwards.
CGACTGGGGTCCCGGAGATATGACGATGCCTGACAGCGGCATATCTGACAATCTCCCAATATCCGCTTCGTCCTCCCTCACCACAATGCACTGCGCACCTCCGGCCTGCAAATAATGCCAGAGATTGTAACTGAATGAATCGAAACAATCTAGTAAAAGTATCATGACAATTCAAAATGGAAATGGCCTGAAAAGCTTTGCTCTATTTCCTTCACCATATCCTGAAAGTGCGGCAAATTAGCCGTAATACTGTCAATCAGCCAGGGAGAGAAATCCTCCAGAAGAGGATAAAGAGTGGATCCATTCCGGGTTTCAGCAGGTACTAGGTCGGCCAGCGCGAAAAGCCAGAAGAGCAGCCCCACAATAAACAGCGCCTTTACCAGCCCCAATAGCAAACCAAAAATCCTGTTAAAAATATTGAGTTGCATCACTTTTAATGCACCCTCAATGGCTTTCCCCAGGAATATTACAGCGATGAATATTGCGGCAAATACTGCAAGATACAAGAGGAGCTTAAACATATTGGAATCCTGCCAGCTAACCGGCATCAAATTCACAAACTCATGTGCCAGCTTCAGTGATCCAATCACTCCCGCAATAAGGGCGATCAATGAGAATATTTCAGCGAGAATGCCCTTGCTGAAACCACGCACCATCAACAAGCCCACGGGTAGCAACACAAGGATATCAAGAATATTCATCCTTTTAACAACTCACCTGCAATTCGTGAAATTGTTTTGCCGTCCGTTTTTCCGCCCAATTCTTTCATGGCCAGCGGCATCACTTTGCCCATCTCCGAAGCATCGCGCGCTCCCGACTTGCTGATGATCTCCCTTAACCTTTCCCTTACTTCATCCTCGGCCATTTGTTTGGGAAGATATTCCTGGATCACTTCAAGCTCTTCCTTTTCGTCCTGTGCCAGTTCCGGCCTGCCCTGTTGCTCGTAAACTTCCAGCGATTCCTTCCTTTGTTTTGCCAGCTTCTGTAACATTTGCAGCTCCTTTTTCTCATCTATTTTATTAGTGCCGCCTTTCTCTGTTTGCGCCAAAAGCAATTCTGCCTTTATCGCACGCAGCCCTCTGAGCCTGGCCTGATCCTTTTCACGCATGGCCTGCTTCAGGTCCTCATTTATCTTATCAAGTAATGCCATAATTTTAAATCGTTCTAATTCAATGTTAATACTTAAATCACTCCTTGTTCAATCATGGCATCCGCCACTTTTGTGAATCCGGCTATGTTGGCCCCGTCCACATAATTTCCTTTCCGGCCATATTGTTCCGCTTTCAGCAGGCAAGTGTTATGAATGTTGCGCATGATCACCCTGAGCCGCACATCCACCTCTTCTCTTGTCCAGCCAATTCGGGCGCTGTTCTGCGCCATTTCCAATCCTGAAACTGCCACACCTCCTGCATTGGCCGCTTTGCCGGGAGCAAAGAGAATTCCGGCATCCTGAAATATGGAAACCGCCTCTGGCGTACAAGGCATGTTGGCGCCCTCTGATACCAACTTCACTTTATTTCTTAACAGGTTTTGCGCATCCTTCTTTCCAATCTCATTTTGCGTAGCGCAGGGGAAGGCACAATCTGCCTTTATATCCCACATCGGATTTCCATCCTTGTCCGTGTCGGTTTCAAAATATTCCGCCTGCGGATATTTTTCAACGTATTCCTCAATCCGCCCTCTTCGTTCATTTTTGAGATCCATTACGAAATTCAATTTCTCCTTATCAATGCCTTCCCCATCATATATGTAGCCGGCAGAATCAGAAAATGTAATTACCCGTGCACCCATGTCTATCAGTTTTTCAGCACAATACTGGGCAACGTTTCCGGCACCGCTCACCAGGCAACTCTTGTCCTTCAGCGAGTCACTATGAACTTCCAGCATATCAGCCGCAAAGTATGCAGCGCCATATCCGGTGGCTTCAGGGCGAATGAGGCTTCCGCCCCAACTCATGCCTTTGCCGGTGAGCACTCCGGTAAACTCATTTCTGATCTTCTTGTATTTGCCAAAAAGGAATCCTATTTCCCTCAGCCCCACGCCAATGTCGCCAGCCGGAATATCAGTGTCATTGCCAATGTGGCGGTATAATTCATTCATAAAGGACTGGCAGAAACGCATCACCTCCATGTCCGATTTTCCTTTTGGATCGAAATCAGCCCCTCCTTTTCCTGCACCAAGGGGCAGCGTGGTAAGCGCATTCTTAAATATCTGCTCAAATGCCAGGAACTTTATCGTATCAAGCTTTACGGACGGATGAAAGCGCAATCCCCCTTTGAAGGGACCGAGGGCACTGTTCATCTGTACACGGAATCCGCGGTTAATATGAATCTCGCCTTTATCATCACTCCAGGGAACCCTGAACATAATGACCCGTTCGGGCTCCACGATCCGTTCAAATATCTTTTGATCACGATATTTCTTTTCTTTTCCAAGCACCGGGTGAATTGATTCCAGCAGTTCCTCTACAGCCTGGTGAAATTCATTTTCATGCGGATTCTTCTCCTTCACCATCTCCAGCAGATCTTTCATCTATATATTGCGTTATACGCCTTGTTAAGCGGGTGTAAAAAACGGCCCGAAAATATGACATCTGATGACAAAGCAGGTAAGAAAAAACGGGTCAGAATTTACCTCACTTCTTCTGCTGCATCGTGCGCGAGGCTGAAGGTTTTTGTTTCTCCGGCAGTGAGACTGAAAGGCTGTTCTTTTACCATAATTTCCAGGGTATGATTGTACCAACTGCCCTGGCAGGTCAGGGTAAGTTCAGTTGTATTGAGTTGTACTTTTATCCAGAACCCACGGTAGCGCAAGGTGTATTCAATGAGGGTGAGTTCATCGGGGAGTTGCGGATTTAGCCACAATTTATCATTGCGCATTTCGAGGCCCATGTAGCCACGCTGCACCAGATCTATGGTACCGGCCATTGCGCCAAGATGGATACCCTCAGCCGTAGTGCCACCCTGAACATCCTGAAAATCACTCATCAGGGCCTGACGGAAGTTGAGCCATGACTTGCCGCGGTCAGAACGGGCCAGAACCCAAGAATGCACCAATTTGCTGAGCGTGGAGCCATGAGCCGCCCGGCTTTCATAATAGGTAATGTTTGCGGGAATATTCCGGGGATCGAAATCATAACCATTGCGATTAATCAACGCTGTCAATTCCTTCGCTGAAAACAAGTAAAACAACATTAAAACATCGGCCTGCTTGGTGGCTTTGTATTTATTTACGTCATCTCCCTCTTTTTCCATGATGCGATCGAGGCGCAATACTTTTCCATATTTTTTATGATAATGATCCCAGTCCAGTTCCTCAAGTTTTTCAAATCCTTCAAACTGGTTTAAGATCTTATTTTCTTCCAAAAAAGGAATGAACATATTCCGGCTTATTTTATCCCAGCGCTGAAGGTCTTCTCCGTTTAATTCAAGATGCGCCATTAATTCTTCTCTCCGCCTGACATCCAGAAGCTCCAGCACTTTTCCGGCATGTTCCAATGACCATATCGCCATCACGTTGGTGTAGGCGTTGTTGTCAATACCGGGCTCGTTGCTGCCGGGATACGCGGTGTGATATTCGTCCGGCCCCACTACTTTCCTGATCTCAAACTTCTCCTTTTCCTCACTCCAGGTGGCTTTGGCTGCCCAAAACTTCGCTATGTCCAGCATGAGTTCGGCCCCGAAAAAATGGAGGAATTCCAGGTCATTTGTGATACTGAAGTAATGCCATACGTTGAAGGCGATGGCTGCATTAAGGTGCTGTTGAAGCTGGGAATCATCCGGGATCCAGTTTCCTGATTCTGGATTAAGATGGATTTTCTGGCTCTCCTCCCGCCCGTTGCTTCCGCTCTGCCAGGGGAACAAGGCGCCTGCATAGCCGTTTTCCTCCGCATTGCACCGGGCTTCCGGCAGCCTGCGGAAACGGTACATCAGCAGCGAGCGCGTTAGTTCGGGCATGCTCCAGGTAAGGAAAGGAAAGATGAAGAGCTCATCCCAAAAGATGTGGCCCCGGTAAGCTTCTCCATGCCACCCACGGGCCGGTACACCCACATCCAGATCTGCCGAAAATATTGAGACCGTTTGCATCAAATGGAAAATGTGCAATCGTAATACGATCTGCTCCTCCTCATGTCCGCTAAGAATCCGCGTATCCACACGATCCCATATCTCTGTCCATGCATTGCGCTGACATTGCATTAATTCATCAAACGAGCCAGCCCGCAAAACGGCTGTCGTGGCTTCGGTGAGCGGATCGGATATGGCATAGTCGCGGGAAGTGTAAATCGCAACGACCTTCTCTATGATCACCTCCTGATTCTCTGCGGCATAAAACTTCAGTTCGTGGGCTATGTAATCCTCCTCCTGAATGGATTCGCGGGTTACAGCAGGAATTTCCTGTGCAAACTCCACCCGCACTTTTGCCGCCTGCGCCATTACGATTTCTGACTGGAGGGTCTGCGTTTTGAGAAAAATCCCCTCCTCTTCAAAAGTTCCCAGCTTCAGTGTTTTCAAGTGCCGGCTTTGTAATTCACGGTAGCGCGCCACTCCATTGTTGGTTACCGATCCGTCCAGCGCAGAATGCAGGATGATGTTTCCTGACCAATTCTTTGGCGTAAGTTTCCATTGAATAGCCGCCAGATGTTGGAATTTTCCGTGTACTAGGCGCTTGCTTTCGATCATGGTTTCGCGGCCTGCGTTATCCTTTATATGTATATACCGCTCCAGTATGCCCTCCCGTAGGTTTAGCGTCTGCCGGTATTCCAATACTTCCACCTCATCAAGGCGCATCCATTCCCCGTTTTCAGGTTTGAACTTTAAAACCAGCCAGTTGGGCCAGTTCACGAGGTCTTCATTTTCAATAACCTTCCCTGAAATTTCTGACTTGAGGCGGTTATAACCTCTGGCCAGATACATTCCCGGATAATGGATCTGGTCATCACGGCTCTCTTCGTGTGCGCCACGGGTAGCGAAATAGCCATTGCCCAGCGTACAAAGCGCCTCTCTCAATCCTTCCTGCTCCGGCTCATAGTCGTTGTATGTCACTTTCCAGCAAGGTTCCATTATTTTAATTTTAATATCAGTTACAGGTTTTCTGAAAGCTTCTTCAAAAATTCCTGAACCTCATCCACATCGCGGAGGCTGTAATCTGCAGCCGTAAAAGGTTCATCATGCGTGCCTGCCAATATTCCCACGCCATTCGTAATGCTGCGAAAAGCATCCTCATCCGTAACGTCATCACCAATATATATTATCATTTCTGCTCCGAGCTGTTTGGCTATCATTTCTACGGCCTTGCCTTTATTCCATTTAATTCTAGGTTTTAATTCAATTACTTTTTTCCCCCGTCCTTTTTCTATTTTATTATTTAATGATAAAACCTTGTCAATAATTAAATTTACTGCAGGCACATCGGCTTCAGATGCATTGCGATAATGCACGGCCAGCGCATATTTTTTCCGTTCAATTTTTACTCCTTTAAATTGCTTGAGTTCCTGGTTTAATTTATTCTCTATATCGTCAAGAACGGGGAGCAATGCCTCAGCTTCCTTTAGTTCATGGCGAAAATTATCCGGTCCTTCGATTTCAAACCCGTGGCTTCCCGCATAAAAAATTCCATCCAGGTTTACCTTTTCCTTAATAAAAAATATATCCCGGCCACTGATAATTGCCACAGGAAAAGCGGCCGCAGCTTTTCGCACCTGCTCCCGCATTTTATCCGAAATAATGGCTTTTGTGTAATCAGCTACGATCGGGGTCAGGGTACCATCGTAATCCAGACAAAGGACTACCCCTTCATTTCCTATCCCTCCAGCCAGCCGGTCAAAATTCTCAAGGGCAGAGGGCAAATCTTCCGGAGCCTTTTGTGACCGCTTGTTGATGTCTAGCTGCTCCAGGCTTTCTACTACCTCGGTGGCGCCAAGTTTTTTCATGATCTCCATTTGCTCTTTTCCGCCAATGCCGATCACTCGCTGAAATCCGCCTTTCCTGCCCGCCTCCACACCTGCCCGCGAATCTTCTACGATCAGGGCTTCATCAGGTCTGGTATTTAATTCTTTAGCTGCCTCCAGGAAAATATCCGGTGCGGGCTTTCCCTTCAGCTTTCTTTCTTCAGAAACCACCCCATCAACCCTTGCTTCAAAGATTGACTCAAGCCCTGTCAGTTCAAGTACCTGACGGCAATTTGTGCTGGAGGAGATCACAGCCAGGCGTATTCCGGCTGCCTTCCATTCGCGGAGCTTTGCCACATTTTTCTCGAATATCTTCACCTCTCCTTTTTTGAGCAGTTCATTAAAAAGCACATTCTTCCAGTTTCCAAGCCCGCAAATTGTTTCTTTATCAGGATCATCAACTGCATTTCCCCACGGCAGAGAAATATTCCGCGACTGCAGGAAATTCTTTACACCGTCATAGCGCGGCATCCCGTCCAGATACTCGAAATAATCCTCCTCGATGGAAAATTCCCGGTAGGGCATTTCGCCCTTTTCTTTGCGCTTTTGATTATAAGCATCAAACATCTGCTTCCAGGCCATTGCATGAGTTGTCGCAGTTTGGGTAATAACTCCATCCAGATCTATTATTGCCGCTTTAATTTTTTTCATTCGGCCTCGATATTCCTTTGTATATGTTATTAATAAGCAAGTAAAATGTGAATGTTTTCAACCTGTTTAATAACTTCCGGGAGCACTTTGTTCTTATTCGCTCTTTTTTTCAGGCCCCGGAAAAGTTGAAGCTTTAGCACTCCTGATATCTGAATGAAGGATCCAGGGATTAGTCTTTCTCCAAAAAATAAACGGAGTAATTATATTCAGACAACTCCTGCGGAATAGTCGTCTCTGCTCAGTTCAGGCTTCTTGGCTTTTGAGGTAAAATTCTTCTCCGGAATATTGTTTAATTAAAATGTGTCCGGTTAATTTATAAAAATAATGTTAAATATAAACAGCGATCAGTGTATAAAAATATATAATTTAATAAGCAATTTTTAATAAACAATTAAATTCTATATCAATAATTAAAAATACATTATCAAGGAGCGAATCCTGGATCAGAGCGAAATGATTTTCAACTCCGTTCTTCGGTTCAGGGCTTTCCCTTCTTCCGTTGTGTTTTCTGCCATAGGTTTGGATTCGCCAAACCCGATGGAGACCAATCGCTCTTCTCTGATTCCGCCCTCGCGAACAAGATAATCGAGCACGGACTTCGCGCGTTTGTCAGAGAGCGTTTGATTATAAGGGGCAGAACCATCGCTATCCGTATGACCACTGATCTCTATCCGCAGGTTTGGATTCTCCTTCAGAAAGCCAATGAGCAACTGAAGTTCCGTCCGGGATTTTTCCTCCAGATTAAATGAATCCACATCATAGAAAATATTTCGAAGGACGATCTTCTCACCCTCCTTTATTTTGCTCAGATTAATATCACGCTCATAAGGCTCTGGAGACTTATAGTTTTTCAGGGCAAGGTGATCACTGTAAAAAAGGTATCCTTCTTTTGATACATGAAGCGCATAATTCCGGTTTCCCGGCAGCGCCAGCAGCACTCCGGTTTGTTCATCGCTATAGCCTTCAATTATTGGCTCACCTGTGTTTACATCCAGGAGTTCAACCTTTGCCGATATGGGTTTTTTGGTCTCCAGATCATACACCATTCCTTTCAGATAGGTTACCAGTTCCGGCCGCACTTCTTCATAAAGGTCGAAGGAGAAAATATCGCGCCCGCCCAGGCTGTTGGCTTGCGATGAAATAAACGCCTTGTCTCCCCTGCTGGTAACGAAAATGCTGATCTCATCCTTATTGGTATTAATAGGATACCCGAGGTTTGTCACATTCCCGAACATTCCGTTTTCCTGCAATTCAGATTTGTAAAGATCTGCCTGGCCGAGGCCAATATGGCCGCGGGAGGAAAAGTAAAGTGTTTTATTATCGTGATGAATAAAAGGTGACTGCTCGTCATCTTCAGTGTTCACTTCATCTCCCAGGTTTACCGGTTCCTGCCAGCCCTCTTCCGGATCGAAATCACTTTTCCAGAGATCCAACCCACCCTTGCCGCCAGGCCGGTTGCTGCTGAAATACAACGTGCGGCCATCGAAAGAGAGGGATGGCTGGGTTTCCATATCACGCGTGTTCAGAGAAGTACCCATATTTCGTGGTTGCGTCCAGGCGCCATGTTGCAGCTTGCTTATATAGAAATCGCAGCGGCCCATTCCATCGCGCCTGTTGCAGCCTGTAAAGATCAACCACTTTCCATCAGGTGAAATAGTGATGGCTCCTTCATTATCCTGTGAATTCAGGCTGCCGGGCGGGAACTGCGATTTATCCCATTTCCCATTATTGAATTGGCTGATGTAAATATCCTCCTGTTGAAACATCCCTCCGGCATCTGATTCCATTGGCTTTAACCGTGTAAAGAATAGCGTTTTTTCATCTGCCGTAACTGCCGGCCAGTATTCATCCATTTCCGTGTTGACGCCAGGTCCTAAATTTTCCGGCTTGAATGGTACCGGGTTTTTCACCTGGTCTGCACTGAATTGCGCTTCCTCCAGTCTTCTTTTGGCTACCGGAATAAAACGGCTGTCCTGATTCTTTTTGCTGATGAAATTCTCCAGTGCCGTTACGGCTTCCTCATATTCCGCATCATGGTAAAGTGCCACTCCCAGATTGAGGTAGGCGTCTGCAAAATCCGGTTGCATCCGGTTGAGGGTTCGCAGTTGATCCTTTTCTTCCTCGTATTGTCCATTTTTATGATAAATATCAGCGAGCAGCATTCGTGCATCTGCATAAGCTGAATCTTCAACGATGGCCTTTTTCAGCAGGATCTCAGCTTCCGTGGTTTGATGCTTCAGGAAATAGGATACCGCTTTAAGATAGAGTTGCCTGGCCCGGGGCGAAGACGTTTGGGTGTCTTTATAATTCTGTGCAAAAGATGAAACACAGATGAAGAGTAACGGCAGAACCAGCCACGGGAGGAGCTTTTTCATTTAACAATAGTAAGAATAAGTAATATACTGAAAATGCCGGTTTGAAGGAATGATTACCATTCCTCCTCCTCTTCAACTTCCGGATTGGCTATAGCCTCCTTCATGGCCGCGATCTTTTCCAGAATGTGATCATTCACCTGCTCGCATTCTTCAGTCTTTGTTCCGGCTTCGGTTACGTTCGGATCCAGCCAGCGTTCAAGTGCGAAAAAATAACCTTTGTTCAGGTGAAACTTATAGAACTCATATTTATAGCGGCCATCCTTAAACAGGATGTTAAGCCTGTATTCAACGATCATATCGCCTTGCCGTTTTCCCTTGGAGTTTCTTTCCTCCACCCTGAACCGTCCATCCAGGTCTATAACTCCTTTTTCCTTCGCGTCTGCATCCAGTTTATTGGCAGCATTCACATATTCATTTTTGATCCAGGCCATTGCACGTTCAAAAAGCTCATCTTTATTCACGCCAGCTACCTCTACAACCTCACCATATTTAAAGGTATTATCATCCGCATCAAGCGGAATAGCGCAATCTGTTTGTGCTTTAAGATTAAATGTGGCAGCCATCAAAATGAACAGCAGCAGAAAAGGAAATTTATGCATAATGGATAGTGATATTATTTAAATGTTGAAGCCATTTTTACAAAGATGGTGCATTAATTCAGGCGGATCAGGAAATAGTTCTTCTTGCCTTTCTGCACCATTACATAACTGTTCTGGATAAAATGTGCTTCATTCACCTGCATTTCAGGGTCATTAATTTTTTCTTTGTTCAGGATCAAACCTCCATTTTTAATAAATCGCCTGGCCTCACCTTTTGAAGGAAAAATAGTGGAAAGATCCGTGAGAAGATCGGTAATAGAAATGCCCCCTGAAATCTGCTGTTGCTGTACCTGATATTGCGGAACTCCCTCCAGCGCGGAAAACAAAGTTCGGGGATTGAGGTCACGAAGCATTTCTGCGCCTCCGCGGCCAAAGAGCAGCTCTGTAGCTTTTTGCGCCTGGTGCAACTCCTCTGTGCCATGCACAAGTTGGGTAACTTCTTCGGCCAGCTTTCTTTGGAGCAGCCGCTGGTGGGGTGCCACGGAATGTGCGGAAGCGAGGCTCTCAATTTCTTCTTGCGAAAGAAATGTGAAAATGCGGATGTAGCGGTTCGCATCTTCATCTGAGGTATTCATCCAAAACTGATAAAAAGCGTAGGGTGAAGTCAATTCAGGATCCAGCCATACATTCCCCTGTTCTGTCTTCCCAAACTTGGAACCATCCGCTTTTGTAACCAGCGGTGCGGTTAAGGCGAAAGCTTCACCTCCAATCGTTCGCCTGATGAGTTCGGCCCCGGTCGTCATATTTCCCCATTGGTCTGAGCCGCCCATCTGGAGGCTGCAGTTCTGGGTGCGGAAGAGGTGCAAAAAATCATAAGCCTGTACCAGTTGATAGCTGAACTCCGTGAAAGATATGCCGGTTTCCAGCCGCTTTTTCACCGAATCTTTTGCCATCATATAATTTACGCTCAGATGTTTGCCCACATCACGAAGGAAATCCAGGAACCCAAAACCGCTCATCCAGTCATAATTATTCACCAGGATTGCAGCGTTGTCTCCCTTTTCAAAATCCAGGAACCGGCTAAGCTGGCTGCGAATGCCTTGCTGATTTTTCCGGAGCATTTCTTCGGAAAGCAGGTTGCGTTCCTCGCTTTTACCGGAAGGATCACCAATCATTCCGGTGGCGCCACCTACCAACGCTACCGGCTTGTGGCCGTGTCGCTGCAAATGCATCAGCAGCATAATGGGAACCAGGTTACCAATATGAAGCGAATGGCTGGTAGGATCGAAACCAATATATCCGGTTACCGGCTCTTTGGCAAGCAGTTCCTCTGTCCCTGGCATAATATCCTGCAACAGGCCACGCCATCTTAACTCTTCAACAAGATTCATCAGCAGTTCTTCTTTTTGTGCAAAAATATGCTTTGGCTTACGCATGAAGAAGTTTGCATCATTTGTGCAAATCGCCCTCACGCTCCGTACAGGCCACTTCTTTAATTTTGCTTCATTATTCCTGACCACCCATGAATTTCCTGGGACATTATTATTTTGACCGACAATTGCAAAACCCACTCTTCAATACCGGGCTATCGCTGCCTGATCTTTTCACCACCTTCAACCGGAAGTGGCGCATAAGGCATATTAATGCCGCAGATGCTCCCACCATAAAGGTCCGGTTCCTCACGGAAGGTTGCTGCACTCACCTGGAGTCGGACCGCAAATTTCATCAGTCCTCATTTTTTAATACCCAGGGAAAAATGCTAAAGGAACTGTTAAAGAAATATCAATTTGACAAACTTCCGTTCAGGCCCTTTTTCTTAAGCCATATTTTACTCGAATTGCTCGTGGACCGGATACTGATGAAGAAATTTCCGGATTTGCTCCCCCTCTATTATACTGACCTGGAAAAAGTGACGCAACAGCAAATGGCCGCCTTGCAGGATTTTCTGGGTTTCAGCAATATTGATGGCTTCTGGAAGTTCTTTAAACGCTTCCGGGAACACCAATTCCTTTTTAATTATCAAAACAATAAAGATTTTACGACTTCTATAAACCATATATTTTCACGCGTCAAACAGCCAGTTATTCAAGGAGCATATTACACTGTTTTCAGCCAGTTATTATCAGAGGCTGAAATGAGGCTGACTCCGGAGGTTTTAAACATTCAGCATTTATGAACACAAAACACTACATTATCTTAGCCGCAACCTGCCTGTTTTTTCTTTCACCCAGAGTGAAGGCACAGGACAGGGATCGTACACCAAAATACAGCAATGAATTTCTGAACATTGGTGTGGGAGGCCGGGCGCTCGGTATGGGAAACTCTGCCGCAGCATCTGTAAAGGATGCATCTGCTACATACTGGAATCCGGCAGGCATCAGCCTCATTGATAACGATATTCAGCTCTACCTCATGCACAGTGAATATTTCGCTGGCATTGCCAAGTTTGACTATGGAGCGGTGGTAACAAAACTTGACGAGAAAAATTACCTGGGATTCAGCATGGTGAGATTCGGGATAGACAATATCCCCAACACGTTGCGGCTCATTGACGCCAACGGCTCCATTGATTATAACAGGATTACTGAATTTTCTGCAGTTGATTATTCATTTGCTCTTTCCTTTTCCCGTAAGCTGGCCAATGAAAAGCTCAGGCTGGGAGGAAGTGCCAAAGTGATTCATCGCAGGATCGGACCTTTTGCCACTGCGTGGGGGTTTGGGCTGGATGCAGGCATTCAGTATGATTTTGCCGAAGGCTGGACAGTAGGGGCAATGGGCCGGGATATTACTTCTACTTTCAATGCCTGGAGTTTTAACTTCACCGAAGAGGAGAAAGAAGTATTTACGGCTACGCAAAACGAGATCCCGGTGAACTCTTCAGAGATCACTTTACCGAGGATCAATACCGGAATTATGAAAGATGTGAAGATCTCAGATAAGTTCAACATGCTGGCGGAATTGGGCGCTGATTTTACTTTTGACGGAAAACGAAACACGCTGGTGCGCAGCGACTTTTCCAGTATTGATCTGCATTTCGGTTTTGAGGTTGACTACAATGAACTGATCTTCCTGCGCGGTGGAGTAACCAATTTCCAGCGTACTACCACGAATTTGCCTTCCGATAAAGATTCTGCTACAGGATTTCAGGATCCAAGAGAAATCCTGACATTTCAACCAAGTATTGGCGTGGGATTTAAGTTTCAGCAATTTGCGCTGGATTATGCCTTTACTGATATTGGCGATCAGTCTGTAGCGCTTTATTCTCATATTGTTTCCCTGCGGATTGGCATCAACCGGAAAGAAGAGGCACAGTAAATCCCGAACGTTATCCATTTCCATTTGTATTTAGTTTAATATTGAAATTCAAATCAACATTAAAAAATACGTATGGGCAGAGGAGATCGTAAAACGAGAAAAGGTAAAACCTTCAGAGGCAGCTATGGAAAATCAAGGCCCCGGAAAAAAGAAGAAGCCACAGCAACAATAGCTGAAGAACCGGAAGCTAAAACAGAAGCCGCCCCAAAACCACCGACAGCAGCAAAGAAAAAGAAGTAACAGCACTCTTCTTTCCTCACCACAACAGCATCATCATTCCCGTGAGTACCTCCAGCCATTGGTTGCTGCCAATGCCGGAGATTGCCCGCACTTTTTACAGGTAAACACCTTCCGGCACAAGACTGCTTTTGTAAGTCTTTATCCATAGCCCCCGGTTTCAACGGGAGGCTTTCAATAGCGGTGGTAAGGGTTTAATGTAGGTCCCAATTGCATTGGGACAAGCCCGGCAACGGGCTAGCTACCACGACTGAATGACTCCGATCTCTTATCCGGTCCTGATATTCCGCTATCGTGGAATTGTCCGATAACAAATCGGACCTACATGAGGCTACCGCAACTGTTCCGTCTCAGCCAATATTTTCTCCTTTCCAGATGGGGTTTTGCCACAACGGTTGTGGATGGTGAGTTGATACTTCCTATAGCGGTATTACCACCGCTTCGGTAATGGGGGTAGCATCACTCCCTCATGTTTCTCTCGAAAGCCATCGGAAACGGCAGGCTGCTGATGCGCATTGCAGCGGCAATTGCACGGGTCTGATTAAAGCCGTAAGGAGAAATGATGCTGATCTTTCCTTCAGGAATCCCTCCCTGGATCATGGCATAATGAATTACGGTTTCATCCAGCACGATGCCAATAAAACTCCTAAAGTTATTCATCGTAAGCTCATAAAAGTATTCCCCGCCATTTTCATTAAACTGTAAATTGATGACCACCACTCCTCCTTCAGTGGTTCCAATACTCAGATCTTGCACAAAATTTTTGGTGAGCGCTGGCAGGCCCTCATTCCTGTAGTGGCTGCGAACAGCTATGAGCGGAATCAGGGAATCAGATATGGTAACTCCGGGAATGATTTCCAGCGCGGCAGGCAGAATCGCTTTTACTGAATCAATTTTAAGCGAACGGAAAATGCTGGCAGTGTCAGAAGGAAAAGCAAATCCAATAACGGGAGTAGGCGAAATTTCTTCTCCTTCAGCAAGCTGGTAGGAGGCCATTTTGATCCTGCTCAACAAGGGTCCCTGGCCCGCGGTATCTCCCTGCAAGTGCGCCAGGTAGGCATCAGCGGTGAGGATGGAACCAATCACATCGGCATGATGATACGTTTCCACAATGCGGAAATTTCCGGGGATGGTAAGCAACGGCTCCAGCCAGCCTGTGGCGGTATCTTCCTCCAGCTTGTCAATCTGAATTTCTATCGCCCCGTCTTTTTCCGCAATGATGAAATCTTCTGCTGCAAAGCCCGCAGTAATGAGGCGTTTCCTTAGTACATCTTTGGCATAGTCCAGCAGCTCCTGCTGCGGCTTGGCGGGCAAGTCAAGAAACTCACCCTCTGGATGAAGAATGACTCTATAATCCGCCTCATCTTTGCAGCCGGGTAAAATGAAAAGAAGGATGACAACCACAATGGCATATCTACAATTGGCGTTCTTCAGCATTCTTTTCCGATCTTAAACGAGTTTTTCATATCAAGTTTTAAAATACTGTATGCCGGCAAAAGTAGAAAAAGGAGAATTCAGCAATTATACCTTCTGGGTTTTTGTAACGGGCTTTTTTGGCGGGCTTTACGGCATTGCGGTGCTGAGCACCCGCACCTTCATTCCTCCTGAAATCATTTTCCTGATCATTCTGGCAGGAGGAACCATTACCCTGGGTATTCATTTTCTTTTCCTGCGCTGGCTCGATCGCTATCTCATTGAGATGCTCGTTTACAATTATATTGGATGGGGTTTTATTCTCTGCTCTCTGTTTCTTGCAATTAATTATTTTTTCCCAAAACCGGAGGGTAAAGTGGAATCTTATGAAGTAACGGAAATTGGAGAAATGATGAACATGTTCGTATATCCGGTAATGCCTGAAAGTCCGTATGGCCGCTATAATTATATCTTTATGCAAGAACTCTTTGAGGTTGATTATCTGCCCCAGGCCACGGAGGTGCAAATTCATTTTCAGGAAGGATACTTTGGATATTTTATTTTAGATAAAATGATATTTTTAAAAGGAGATATGATTCTGAATCCTGAAATGCAGGAATAGCTATGGCATTGGATTATTACAAGGTTTTAGGAGTGGAAAGAGATGCGAATGCGCAGACCATCAAACGCGCCTTCCGGCAACGAGCCAAATCCGTGCATCCTGACCGCAACAATTCGCCCCGTGCTGAGGATCATTTCCGGCTGGTGTATATGTCCTACGAAATCCTGAATGATCCGCTAAAACGAGAATTATACGACCGCATCCTGGAAAAAAAGGAGCAATTTCAGGAGCAGGAACGAATGAGAAAGTGGCAGGCTAATGCTTCCCGGCAGTCAGAAGGTTATTCCGCCATGCCCTACCGCGAGTTTGAAACTTCCTTCTCCTCCGCCCTCCATTTCCACTTTCATCAGTCCATTTCTTTTATCGGTTTCTTAATTATATCTGGCGGGGGTTTCATGCTGATTTTTTATGCCTACCAGAACATGGTGGAATCAGCCCAAAATTATTTATTCACCATTGCCGCCATTATCCTTGGAACTGCGCTGCTCTTTCAAGGCATCAAGATCATCCTTAAAATATTGCGGATATGGTTCAATCGAAACGCGGTTGAATAAGATGACGCCCCGCTTGATAAAAGTGAAATCCGGCATGTTGAAGACACTGCGCCACCGTCATAAAAAGCTGCTGATCACTTTTGGCGTGTGTATTCCGTTTATCATTTTCTTTATCTTCTGCCTTCCCCATCCCCTTTTTGATGATCCTCTGTCAGCCGTAATCCTGGACCGGCAGGGGAATATGCTGGGCGCACGCATCGCTGCGGACGGCCAATGGCGATTTCCTCAAATGGAGACGGTACCCGAAAAGTTTGAAGCCGCCCTCCTGGCTTTTGAAGACAAAAGGTTCCGATATCATGCAGGCATAGATCCAATGGCTATTTGCCGTGCGCTGAAGCAAAATATAGAGCATGGCAGAGCGGTGAGTGGCGGCAGCACCATTACCATGCAGGTGATACGGCTGAGCCGGAGAGGACAGGATCGCAACATTGGCGAAAAAATCCTGGAGGCGGTCATGGCCGTGCGCCTTGAAACAAAATATTCCAAGGATCAAATTCTTGCCCTGTATACATCTTTTGCCCCATTCGGGGGAAATGTGGTAGGGCTTGAAGCGGCTGCCTGGCGCTATTTCGGACGAAGTGCGGCCAATCTTTCCTGGAGTGAGGCGGCAACACTTGCAGTCCTTCCAAACGCGCCAGCGCTCATGCATCCCGGTCGAAACAGGATTGCGCTGCAGGCAAAACGGGACAGGCTGCTGCAAAAACTCGCTGACCGGGACGTCATATCACAGCAGGACGGAGACTTGGCAAAAGCGGAGTTACTGCTGGAAAAACCACTTCCACTCCCCTCATTATCACCGCATCTGCTGGCAGGAACTGCAGCCGTTGAAGGCACGGCAGCCCTGCACGCCACCACTATTGACCTGCACCTGCAGCAGCGGGTGAACAGCATCCTGCAGCGTCATCAGGAAACTTTCTCGCAAAACCATATTTATAACGCTGCGGCTATTGTAGCCGATATTGAAACAGGGGAAGTGCTGGCTTACTCCGGCAATACAAATATGGTGGTTGCCGGAAAAGGCCAATGGAATGATATGATAAAGGCAGCACGCAGCACCGGCAGCCTGCTGAAACCGCTTCTCTACGCTGCCATGCTGAATGAAGGATATCTCCTTCCTAATACGCTGGTGCCTGATATTCCCACACAGATCAGTGGTTACGTCCCTAAGAATTTTGACGAAAAGTTTCAAGGTGCAGTCAGGGCATCAGAGGCAGTTGCGCGGTCATTAAATGTACCCTGCGTGAGGATGCTTCGGGATTACAGCTATGAAAAATTTCACTACCTGCTCCAAAGACTTGGCATGACTACGCTGGACAAACCTGCCGGGCATTATGGCCTGACAATGATCCTGGGAGGTTCGGAGGGAACTTTATGGGATATGGCCGGCATGTACGCATCTCTCGCCAGGAGGCTGAATCATTATCAGTCGGGCAGCCTTTACGCAAAAAACGACTTGCATCCATTGACCACTGATTTAGAAACAAGCAGAAAATGGCAAAGCGAAGAAAAAACATGGAGCAATGAAAGCGAAATCGGAGCAGGCGCCACCTGGCAAATGTTCAACGCGATGCAGGAGGTTAAGCGCCCTGAAGACGAGTTCTTCTGGCGGCAATTCAGTTCATCACGCCAAATAGCATGGAAAACCGGCACCAGCTATGGATTCAGGGATGGCTGGGCCATTGGCATCACGCCAACGCACGTGGTGGGAGTTTGGGTAGGCAATGCGGATGGTGAGGGCCGCCCCGATCTTACCGGCATAGCCACTGCGGGTCCGCTCCTTTTTGAGATTTTTGATCTTCTTCCCGAAACCGGCTGGTTTCCCACTCCTTTCGATGACCTGAAAAAAACGGCTACATGCAGGCAAAGCGGATATTTGCCCGGCCCCGCCTGTGATGAAATTGATACGCTGCTTCTGCCCTCCGCTGCAGAGCGAACGGATCCATGCCCCTATCATATTTTACTTCATCTGGATGGCACTCAGCAATATCAGGTAAACAGCCATTGCGAATCTCCATCAGACATGATCCACAAATCCTGGTTCATTTTGCCTCCGGTGCAGGAGTGGTATTTCCGTAACCACAATTCTGACTACCTCCCGCTTCCTCCGTTCAGGAAAGACTGCGATGGATCCGGGGGAACCGCTTCCGTTCAGGCAATGGAGTTGATCTATCCCGGAGAACCTGCCCGTATTTACGTGCCACGCGAAGTGAGCGGCCAGGAAGGCCGGACGGTTTTTGAAGTAGCCCATCGTAATCAGCACGCGGAAATATTCTGGCACCTTGACGATAAGTATGTAGGAAATACCAGGCACATCCATCAAATAGCCTTAAATCCTGCACCAGGCCCTCACTTGCTTTCTTTGACCGATAGCAACGGTGAGCGGCTTGAATTGAAATTCAGGATTATCGAAAGAGATCTTGACTGAAGACGGAAATGAGTAGTTGAAAAACAACCGCAGTTGCCGTCACGGCAGGTGGGAATAAAGCTGCAGAAAGTTTTGGATCCGGTTGCCTGGCCATCGGTAATTCCCTGACCAAAAATAGCGATGGCCCGCGAGGCCATCATTTTTAAATATCTTTGCACCTGCGTTGTGTGGAATAGTGTCTTGAGTTGATTCAAATTTCTCCTGCCGGACTTCCTCCTTCATAAAACATCAAAACCTTCATGAAATCTTATAAATACATTATAGCCGGTGGAGGTGTCGCTGCCGGGATTGCTGCACAAAAATTTATAGAACTCGGAGTAGGTAAGGGTGAACTCGCCATCATTTCGGACGACAATACAGAACCTTACCACCGGCCCCCGCTTTCCAAGGGATTTTTAGCCGGTAATGAGGAAAAGGAAAATCTTTATATTAATAAGAGCAGTTTTTATGAAGAGAATGGAATTGACGTGTTGCTCAACACGCTGATCACTGGCGCTGATTTCGCACAAAAAATATTGAGTACCGAAGGCGGTAAAGAAATAAAATACGAGAAGCTCCTGATCGCCACCGGTTCCCGGCTCAGGAAGTTTGATGTGCCGGGAATTGATCTGCCAGGGCTGCATTATCTGCGTACCATGAATGATTCGCGGGATATTCGCAGCAGCATGAAAAAAGGCAAAAAGGCCGTAACCATCGGAGGTAGTTATATCAGCATGGAAACTGCAGCGGTTTGCGCTCAGAACGGGATGGAGGTTACGATGGTGTTTCCTGAAAGAAGAGTAATGGAAAAATTCTTCACCCCTGAGATGTCGCAGTTCTTTGAAAAATATTTTAAGGAGCGGGGAGTTTCAATGATGCCGAATGAATCAGTTGCCTCTTTTTCCGGTATCAGGAAAGTGACGCTTGTGGTGTTACAATCCGGCCGGCAGGTAGGCGCCAACCTTGTGATTGCAGGCATCGGTGTGGATCCTGCTATTGAGCCATTCCGGCACACGCTCATAAAAATCAACAAAGGGATTGTGGTCAATGAATACCTCGAAACAAATCAACCCGATGTTTATGCGGCTGGAGATATAACCCGTTATAAGGATCTGCTATTTAATACAGACCGGAGGCTGGATCATTGGGACAATGCCAAATCCCAAGCCATCCATGCCGTCAATGTAATAATGGGAAAGCGCGAGCCCTACAATTATCTGCCGTATTATTTTTCTGAAGTATTCGATCTTTCTTTTGAATATTGGGGCGATGAAGAAGAGGCCGATGAGATCGTATACCGGGGAGATGTGGAAAGCAACAGCTTCAGCACCTGGTGGCTCAGCAATGGCCGGTTAATGGCCGCATTCGTAATGGGACGGCCAGAGGAAGAGCGCGAAAAAGCGCAGGAATGGATAAAGGAGAAAAAGATGCTGAATGGCGAAGAACTCGAAGCGGCAGAATCGCTGAGCGATCTTTAATTCTCCACCTTATATTTTCTGAATAGACTCTTGGTGCGCATGTGAAGCACGCCCAACACGGCTTCCTTAAAAATTCCCTTGCTCATCTTTGATGTGCCTTCTGTGCGATCAGTAAAAATGATGGGAACTTCCACTATATTAAATCCATACTTCCAGGCCGTGAATTTCATTTCAATCTGGAACGCATAGCCTTTGAATTTTATCTTCTTGAAATCAATGGCTTTCAGCACTTTCCTGGTATAACACATAAACCCTGCGGTGGTGTCCATCACCGGCATTTGGGTAACCATTCTCACATAATACGATGCAAAATAGGACATGAGTACGCGGCCCATTGGCCAGTTCACCACGTTTACCCCGGTTACATATCGCGACCCGATCGCGACATCAGCACCCCCGGTTGTACAGGCATCATAGAGCCGGATGAGATCTTCCGGGTTGTGCGAAAAATCACAATCCATCTCGTAGATAAAATCGTAGTCTCTTTTCAGCGCCCATTCAAATCCGGAAATGTATGCCGTGCCCAGGCCCATTTTTCCTTTTCTTTCTTTTAAAAAGAGCGACTGCGGATAAACTTTCTGCATGGCTTTTACGGCCTCAGCCGTGCCATCCGGAGAACCGTCATCAACAATCAGCACGTGAAATTCTTTGGGAAGGGTAAAGACCTTCTTGAGCATTTTTTCCACATTTTCAATCTCATTGTATGTAGGGATAATGACCAGGGAGTCGCTCAAGAAATTCTCTATTTTTGAAGATGAATCGCCCATCAGGAGAGGGCGCTGCAAATATATTAATTATCAACAACGGTTTGACTTCAGAAAAATTCACACAACAGCCAAAAAAAGCCATCTTTCTTGACCGCGATGGTGTGATCAATCGTGAACGTGGGGAATATACCTGGAAAATCGAAGACTTTGAATTCAATCCCGGTCTGGCAGAAGCGCTCAGAGAACTGCAATCCCGTGGATATAAGCTGATCGTCATCACCAACCAGGGTGGCGTTGCGAAAGGGCTATACGATCTTGAACAACTTCAGCAGGTTCACCGGTATATGGTGGATGCTCTGAAATCTGAGGATATACATATTGCTGATGTTTACTACTGTCCGCATCATCCTTCGGTCGGCAATTGCCTCTGCCGCAAGCCCAACTCGCTGATGATAGAGCGGGCGTTGAAGCAGCATGACATTTCTACCGGGAGTTCTTATATGATCGGGGATAAAGACCGGGACTGCGAAGCTGCTGCTGGCGCAGGGGTAAATGCCATCTTAATAACGCCCAATGATAATCTAGGGAGTTATCTTAATCTCATTGTCTGACCAACAGGCTATTTTTTCAGGGGAACACGCCTGTTATAAAACTCTCTGAGGCTGAAAAACCCTGAATCATCAATTACCTGCTCCACAGGCAAAACCTGAACGGTGGCTACCGTGCCATTCTGGGAAATATTCTTTGCCACCCAATCAGTCGCATCTTCTTCATGGCGCAAGGCTACTTTGAGCAAATAACGGGATCCGCTAAGGGCAAGCGATTTTTCAATACGGTATGCCTCGATGATGTTATTCACCTTCGTTATTTGCTCATCAAATTTTCCATCTGAATTTTCCCCCGATTTCAGGGTTACTTCCAGAAAGGCAAGCTGATCATACCCGATCCTGGCAAGATTAAAGAGGGCCCGGTAGCCTTTAATGATGTCATTTTTTTCAAGAATTTTCAGCCTGCGATGAAGTGGGCCTGCAGAAAGGCCCACCTTTGCTGACAGATCTTTGATCGTCATATTTCCCTGCGTTTGCAGCAGGTTCAACAATTCCAGATCAATCCGGTCGAGTTTGCTCTTTGGCATATTGTTATATTAAAGGATCAATTTTAAACACTTCAAGAACAAAAGGAGCTTTTGGTGGGAATAAAATTACTACGAAGCGAGAATTTTTAATTTTGTTTCGTTAAAAACAGCGAAAAAATTGGCAACAGTTCAAGTCGAAAAATTACTTAAATTATATGGTACGCAGCACGCTGTGGATAATATTTCTTTTTCAGTACAAAAAGGCGATGTTGTAGGCTTCCTGGGGCCGAATGGAGCTGGGAAATCCACAACTATGAAAATTTTGACCGGATATATTCTGCCAACATCCGGCACCGCCTCGGTTACCGGACATGATATTTATGACAATCCCCTTGGGGTAAGAAAAGCCACCGGATACCTCCCGGAGCACAACCCGCTGTACCATGAGATGTACGTGAAAGAATACCTCCGGTTTATCGGTCACCTGTACGGTTTGCGAAAAACGACCGACCGCATTGCTGAAGTGATAGATATGACCGGCCTGGGACTAGAGAAGCATAAAAAAATTGGCGCCCTTTCCAAAGGATACAGGCAACGGGTAGGCTTAGCGCAGGCCCTGCTTCATGATCCGGAAGTATTGATCCTGGATGAACCTACCTCCGGCTTGGATCCTAACCAGATTGTGGAGATCCGCAACCTGATCCGCGAAATAGGAAAAAGCAAAACCATCATTCTTAGTACGCACATTATGCAGGAGGTTCAGAGCATGTGCAATCGGGTAGTCATCATAAACCGTGGTAAACTGGTGGCAGACAGCACTACCGAAGAACTTATCTATCAATCTCAGGGGCATGAATTTGTCCGGGTTCAGTTCAAACATGAGGCGAATCTGGATGCCTTGAAACAAATTAAAAAGGTGAAAAGTGTGCAAAAGCAGGGACTCGTATATACAATTCGCGCAGAGGCAGGATATGAAGTAAGGGAACGGATTTTTCATTATGCCATGGAAACCGGGAACATCATTCTGGATATGCAAAAGGAAGGCGAGAGCCTTGAGAAAATATTCCAGGAATTGACCGTTTCCGGAAACAGGATACTGAGTGATGGCTAACATTTTCATCTACAAATACAATTTTTGTCCTTCCTGTTTTATTCATCACATTTTTTAGATAATCATTAACAAACCCGGATGATCGCGATTCTCAGAAAGGAGATCAACCTTTTCTTCAGTTCCCTTATTGCCTACATTGTCATTGCCGTTTTCCTGGTGATGAACAGCTTGTTTATCTGGATATTACCGGACAGCAGTGTACTGGAATTCGGTTATGCCACGCTTGATCAGCTATTTGAAGTAGCTCCCTGGGTCTTCATGTTCCTGGTTCCCGCCATTACGATGCGCTTCTTCGCGGAGGAGAGACGAAGCGGAACCATCGAGATCATTGCCACAAAACCGGTGAGCAACCTCCGCATTGTCCTCGGTAAATATTTTGCCGGCCTGGTGCTGGTGATCTTCAGCATATTGCCTACCCTGCTTTATTTCTATACCATCTATGTGCTTGCCGCCCCTGTGGGCAATGTGGATATAGGAGCTACAACAGGTTCTTATATCGGACTCCTCCTGTTGGGAGGCTGCTATGTGGGATTGGGATTGCTGGCCTCTTCAATTACGGATAATCAGATCGTGGCATTTATTGCCGGCCTGTTCCTGTGCTTCCTTTTTTATGCCTTGCTGGAGTGGCTCCGAAGTTTCACCGTAATGAGTCCATTGGATCCGGTACTGGAGGCTATTAATATTCAAAGCCATTATACCTCAATAAGCCGCGGAGTGCTGGACACCCGCGACCTCGTCTATTTTCTCAGCCTCATCGGGCTTTCTATTGGCATCACCAACACCATCATTGAAAGCAGAAAATGGTAAAGAAAAAGAACAGCCGGAAATATAAAGTGCAGGCGCTGGTGCATCTGACCATTTTGATTGCCATCATTCTCCTGCTCAACGTAATATCAACCTTTGTTTACAGCCGCCTTGATCTGACAGAGGACAACCGGTACACGCTCGGCTACTCCACAAAACAAATGATGCAGGGCCTGGACGACATCGTATATATTAAGGTCTATCTTGAGGGAGAATTGCCTGCAGGTTTCCGCAAGCTGCAGGAATCTACAAGGGAATTGCTGGATGAGCTTGAGGTATATTCAGGTGGAATGGTGCAGTATGAATTCATAGATCCTTTGGCGGGTAAAGATGCCAAAGACAAGCGCTACATTATGGAACAGCTTCAGGGGCAGGGACTGGAGCCGGTAGACCTGGAAGTAGCCGGAGACGAGCAAACCATCCGGAAAGTGATTTTTCCCGGAGCTATTCTTACCTATAGAAATCGCTCTGTTCCGGTGAGCCTTTTTGAGAATCAGATGGGAATGGCGCCCCTGCAAGTTCTTCATAATTCTGAAGTAGGCCTGGAATATCAATTGGCGAACGCCCTGAGAAGAGTCCGCAACACCTGGAAACCTGATGTGGCTTTTATCCACGGCCACGGAGAACTTGATACCATCCATACGGCTGACTTGCGCCAGGAATTGCGAAATTATTACCGTGTTTCTGATCTTAACCTCACGCAGTATAAGGTAGAAAAGCTTCAGGAGTATGAGGTCGCCATAGTAGCCAAGCCCGATACCACGTTTAGTGAAGTAGATAAATTTAAAATTGACCAGTTCATAATGAATGGCGGAAAAGTGCTCTGGCTTATTGACCGCCTGAAGGCT
Source organism: Bacteroidia bacterium (assembly GCA_040880525.1). Classification (NCBI taxonomy): domain Bacteria; kingdom Pseudomonadati; phylum Bacteroidota; class Bacteroidia; species Bacteroidia bacterium. Next base: position 17,962 of record JBBDIG010000057.1, on the reverse strand, counting down.
GACCTGCGGTCGCTCGGTCCGGACGGCACGGGCCTCACCAACGATTATCCGCTTAATATCACTGAAGACCTGCTCTTTGGTTATGGAGTACGCATCAATCCTGACCTTGTGCAGAGCATGCAGGCCGGATTTATCCCGATCGTTACGGGCACTTCCGGTGGAAGGCCACAAACGTCCCTTAAGAAATGGGTCTTCTACCCGCTTGCCGGAGAGGATGCACCGCACCCCATCGTAAAAAACAGCAATCCTGTGATGTTGAAATTCAGCAACTCTCTTGATACGGTTAAAGTGGAAAATGTTGAGAAAACGGTCTTGTTGAGTACATCCCCGAATTCACGGCTTGTCTATAACCCGGTGAGAATAAACCTGCAAATGGTGAGGGAAAATCCTAATCCTGCATTGTTCAATAAAGGACAGATCCCGGTGGCAATTCTTCTGGAAGGGAATTTCACCTCGGTATTCAGAAACCGCCTGGCACCTCAGACGTTGGAGTCGGGCCAGTACGGGGACGTCCGTGAAAAAAGCGATACTACGGCAATGATCGTGGTTTCGGATGGAGATGTGGCCAGCAGCCAGATTTCGCCTGACGGACGGCAGGTGCTGCCACTGGGCTATGACCGGTACACAAACCAAACTTTTGGAAACAAGACCTTTATTCTTAATTGCATAGATTATCTGGCCGGCCACTCGGGGCTGCTGGCACTGCGCACCAAAGAGATACGCATGCGCATGTTGGACCAGGCCCGCGTTAAGGAAAATAAAGTGATATGGCAGGTGATTAACACCGTGCTGCCGCTGGTATTCCTTATACTGTTCGGCATTATCTACAATTACGTTAGAAAAAGAAAATATAGCTGATGATAAAAAAGCTGATCATACCCATGCTCGTGCTGAGTTGCTTGGCAGTGCTTGCTTTTTATTTTATAAATAAAGAAGAAACTAAAGAACGGCCTGACAGGCAGGATTTTACGATAAAAGATACGGCAGCGGTGGACAGGATTTTCCTGGCAGACAGGATGGGAAACCGCATTACACTTACCCGCCAGCCCGACAATCGCTGGATGATGAATGATCAGTTCCTCGCCAACCAAAGTTATATTGACATTCTATTGACCACTATCAGGAAAATGGAAGTCAAGAACCCTGTGCCGCTAAGCTACAGGGAAGTGGCAATTAAGGAATTGGCTACAACAGGTACTAAGGTGGAGATCTATAAAGATGACGAGCTGTTTAAAACTTTTTATGTAGGAGGAAATACTCAGGATGAATTGGGTACCTACATGCAAATAGGTGGAGCCAAAGATCCTTATGTGGTGCATATTCCAGGTTTCAATGGGTATCTCAATACCCGGTTTGATGCGAATTTGAGAGACTGGAAAACGAAGGAGATCGTACCCTTGTCACCCGGAAATATCGCATCTGTTTCAATAGAATATCCACAGCAGCCTGAGTTTTCCTTTATCCTTCATGCCACCAAAGAGGGTGAATATCACCTTGCCAATCCTTCAGCCGGAACAGAAATGAGCCAGACCCTGCCACCGCCCGTTGCACGAACATATCTGGGAGGATTGAAAAATTTGCAGTTCGAGGGGTATGTACCGGGCGTGCGGAATGAACGGGCAGATTCGCTGTGGAATTCCGTTCCTATCGCCCGTATTGCCGTAACATCGCATAACAACCAAACCCGGAGGATGCGTGTCTTTCCTTCAGCTACCGCCCGCGATAATCCTATTTACCAGGACAGGATGTACCTGATGTTCGAAGAATCACCACGGGAGGTTACCCAGGTGCAGCAAGGAACATTTTCCCGGTTGTTGAAAACCTACCCCGAACTCGCAGGGCAGAAATAAATATATTTGCCCTCGCTTTCAGATTTACATTTTTAACCATTGAATTTTAAACGCCCAAACGCGTCAATACCATGAAATTTATAGCCTCCAGTTCAGCACTTCAGAAACATCTACAGCAGATAAACGGGGTCATCAGCACCCATGCTGTGATTCCCATTTTAGAGTATTTCCTCTTTGAAGTTGAGGAGGGAAACCTCACGATCACCGGCACCGACCTCGAAGTTTCCATGCGCAGCGTGATGGATGTGGAAGCCAAAGAAGACGGACGCATTGCCATTCCGGCCAGGATCATTCAGGACATCCTCAAAACGCTGCCGGATCAACCCGTTACTTTTACCATCAGCGAGGAAAATAATTCCATTGAACTTACCTCTGATAGCGGACGGTACAAGATTGCTGGAGAAAATCCTGAAGACTTTCCCCGTTTTCCCGAAGTTGAGAATGCTTCCAATATTTCACTCCCGGCAGGTGTGATGGAGCGCGCTATCACCTCCACCATTTTTGCCGTAGGCACGGATGAATTAAGACCGGCACTCACTGGGCTGCTCTTTAAGCTGGCTGAAAATGACATCACCTTTGTGGCTACTGATGGTAATAAGCTCGTGAAGTACCAGCGTCTGGAGACAGGTTCTGAATCTGAAGATACTTTCATTGTACCCAAAAAAGCTTTGGGCATTCTGCGCAATTCTTTGCCAGATGGAGACCAGGAAGTGAAGATGGAGTACAACAGCGTCAATGCACTTTTTACCTTCCGGAATATAAAGCTCATCTGCCGTCTGATTGACGAACGGTTCCCGGATTACAACGCTGCCATACCGAAGGAAGCGCCCAATATGCTCACCATGAACCGCACGCAGTTTATGAATGCGCTCAAGCGAATCTCCATTTTTTCTAATAAAACCACCTACCAGGTAAAGCTCACCATTGCCGGCAGCGAACTGCAGCTTAATGCCCAGGATATTGATTTCGCAAATGAAGCGCACGAGCGGCTCCAGTGCGAGTATGATGGACAAGACCTGGAAATTGCCTTCAACGCCCGTTTCCTTATTGAAATGCTGAGCATCCTCGATTCAGATGAGGTTACCATCGCACTCTCGGAATACAACCGGCCAGGCGTTTTGCGTCCTAAACCTTCAGAGGAGAACGAAGAAATACTGATGCTCCTGATGCCTATCGTAGTGAACGTATAAAACCGAAGCAATGGGTTCCACCCTTATCCGGAATGCCCGCATCGTAAATGAGGGCAAAACGCAGCAAGGCGATCTGCTGATCCGGGACGGTCGCATAGAGAAAATCGCAGACTCCATTACCGCGCCTTCTCACCAACACAAGATTGTGGAAGCGGAGGGATTATGCCTCCTCCCCGGTGTTATTGATAACCATGTCCATTTTCGCGAACCGGGCGTAACCCGCAAGGCTAATATTTATTCAGAATCCAGGGCGGCCGTTGCCGGGGGCGTAACTTCCTTTATGGAAATGCCCAACACGGTTCCTAACGCAGTGACCCTTTCGCTGCTTGAAGAAAAGTTTGCGCTGGCGCAGCAAAAGGCTTTTGCCAATTACTCTTTTTATCTGGGCGCCACCAATGATAATCTCGAAGAAATAAAAAAGGCCGATCCCGGTCAGATCTGTGGAATTAAAGTCTTTATGGGTTCCTCTACCGGCAATATGCTGGTAGATGATGAGCAAACGCTGGGAAAAATATTCAGCGAATCGCCTATGCTCATTGCCACTCATTGCGAAACGGAAGAGATCATTCTCAGAAATCTGGAACAGGCGAAGAAGCGGTATGGAGCGGATATCCCTTTTTCTGCCCATCCTGAGATCCGCAGTGTCGAAGCCTGCCTTTTGTCATCGCAAAAAGCCGTGGAACTGGCTCGGAAAAATAGTGCGCGGCTCCACATCCTGCACCTGACTACAGCCGAGGAAATTTCACTTTTTACCAATAAAATTCCTTTGGCTGATAAAAAGATCACGACTGAGGTGTGCGTTCATTTCTTGTGGTTTGATGCCAGCAATTATAATGAAATGGGCAGCAAGTTGAAATGCAATCCTGCTATCAAAGAGGCCCGCCACCGGGAGGCGCTGATGGCTGCCTTGCTGGAAAATAAAATTGATATTGTTTGCTCCGACCATGCGCCTCATTTACCGGATGAAAAAAATCGCCCCTATCTGGAAGCCCCGGCCGGAATTCCCTTGGTTCAGCATACATTGCCCGCCATGCTGGAGTTTGTGCATCAAAAAAAAATAACCCTCGAGCAGGTCGTGGAAAAAATGTGTCATGCCCCGGCAATGGTTTACCAAGTGGCGGAAAGAGGATTTATACGCGAAGGATATTTTGCTGACCTAACGCTTGTAGATCCCGAAAAACCAACATTGGTAGAGGCTAAAAATATTTACTATAAATGTGGCTGGTCTCCTTTTGAAGGTGAAATATTCCACGGGCAGGTGCTGAAAACCTGGGTAAATGGAAAACCGGTTTGGGAAAACGGAACATGGGGGGAAACTGCAGGGCAGCGCCTGCAGTTTAACCGGTAATTAATCTTTTTTATTTAAATTTTTAAACCTAAATCATAATTTTAATAAAACAATTAATATTTAAAAGTCAAATTAAATTTCCCTTGTTATGAGCCGAATTGCTATATTCCCCGGAAGCTTTGATCCAATTACGTTGGGCCATCTTGATATACTGGAACGGGCTGCAGATCTCTTTGATGAAATAATTGTGGCGATCGGAATTAATACCACAAAGCAATACATGTTTCCGCTGGAGAAACGAAAGGAAATGATAGCAGAAGCCCTGAAGCACAAACCTCACATACAGGTAGAAACATACCAGGGCCTGACGGTGGATTACTGCAGGCATCGTGGAGCAAAATTTATCCTGCGGGGATTGCGCAGCGCCCGCGACTTTGATCATGAAAGTGCCATCGCAGGAATGAACCGCGGACTGAACTCCGGCATCGAAACAATCTTCCTCATCAGCAGTCCGCAATACACCCACATCAGCTCCACCATCGTAAGGGAAATATTGAAGAACAAGGGAGATGTGAGTGGATTCGTCCCGCCAGGAACAGCCCATATTTACGAAAACCTATAGATAGTTTCTTCAGCGATTTTTATTAAGTTTGTTTTCATGCTCTTCTTCTTTTTTTTTAATTGAAGGCCCAAACCATGAAAAAATTCTTACTCCACCATGCTTTTACCCTCTTATGCGTCATAATCCTTTCCTCCTGCTCCACCTCCAGGGAAGCCGTTTATAGTAATGCTGAGCATTCTGGATTTGAAGCCGGTACTTCTTTGCCCGGTGTTGCTCCCCTGGCAATTGCAGAAAAAACGGAAGACCCAGGTAAAGTGAAGAAAGAGAAAAAGGATGCTCCAGTCCATCCATCTTTGGAACCATCCACATCAGTTGCAAGCTCCGAAAAAGCCAGTACCGGTAATTTTCTTGGGTATCGGAAAATGATGGAGGAGCAGGTTCTGCAAATCTTAATGGGCCATCACCAGCTTACCCGTGAGGATATAATACCCGCCCAGGAAGAACCTGACCCTGAACCGCGCTTAGATGCAATTTCCCTGATTGCTTTTATTTTAGGACTTCTGGCATTGTTACTCCTCGTACTTTCCCCCGGCCTATCAATTCTCTTATCGCTGGTAGCTATTGTTCTTGGAATAATTGGAATAGTCCGTACCAGTGATGAAGATCGGAAAGGTACTGGTTTCGCCATAGCAGGATTGATAATGGGAATAATTGTAATCCTGCTCGTTATTGCATTGGTTATATTAATCTTCCTGAGTTTTTTTTAGACTATTCGAATAAATGTCAGCATTTCCTTTCTTGGTTCTTAAATCAACTGAAAGGACTTGATGCTTTTCTGATTGTCACGTTCTGTTCGCGCTATCCAGTCTCAGTTAGCGCTCCCGTTAGCGCGCTTTTAGCGAAGCGCAACGCGTGCGGGCCGGGATTTCTGTACGAGACAGTTCGTGATTACCACCATACTATCAGGTAAGAAAGGCTTGTGCTAATTTCGAGAGTGAAACCCGGCAACACCCTGCCAGCATTCCTTCACTGGGCAGAGCCAATCGACTGAGCCAGGCGTTTACCCGGATGTGTGAATTTTGTAAGTCATTCCTTTATTTGTGTAACAATATTCAATTTTTATAATCTCACCTTTGCAGGCCGGAAATATTATCGACCAGGGCAACAAGAATGCAAAATTAATTGAGTAAATGTACATAAAAACGATTGAAAGTTTCGAGGTATTCTCGTTTCATTTTCAGATTGTAAAAACCTTGATGTAAATACAGTCACCCCATCTTACTACTCAGCCTGGCAACATCTCGCTGGCCCATTAACAATCTATAAAGGGAATCTTAAATTTCACATCACATTAAAATTTTAAATTAAAATGAAGAAAGCTTACTTAGCAATTATTTTAGTAATTGTAACCACTTCCACAATTTTTGCCCAAAGCCCCCTTCCGAAAGGACAAACACAATTGAACCTGGGGGTAGGCTTGTCAAGCTGGGGGATACCACTTTATATTGGCCTCGATCATGCCATTCATAAGGATGTTACCCTGGGAGGTGAAGTTTCCTATCGCTCGTTCAACGAACGCTTCAACGATCGTAACAGGTATAATCATTCCGTAATCGGAGTTTCAGGAAATGTTAATTATCACTTCAATAGCCTCTTGAATATCCCCAGCAATTGGGACTTCTATGCCGGGCTGAATATTGGGTTCTACTATTGGAATACAAGACATGACTATCCCGGACACTATAGGTCTGGCCTGGGCTTGGGTGCACAAGTTGGTGGACGCTATTACTTCACTGACAGATTTGGCGTAAACCTCGAGCTGGGCGGGGGTAATGCATTTTCCGGTGGTAAATTCGGTATTTCAGTAAAACTGTAATCGGGGAAACGCATAAACTGCTATCTGCAGGATTTCAAAAGGCGCTTCAAAACTGAGGCGCCTTTTTTTACATTCTGAGAGACGCTTGCTTAAGGGGATGGAGCACGACCTAATCTATACATTTAATAAGCACAAAAGTCAGCAATTTTTTTAGGACCCAGGAAGGTGGGATGTAAGAACAGCCCTTCATGTGAAGCAATTTCTGGTTTGTAACACGTTAGGCCTTACCAAAAAAGCGGCCATCTGCAAACCCGCCCTACTTTGTTGGTTTGTCTTCAAAGCTTATTATCAATCCATTGCAGTTTTAAATACTAAACTCTGAGAGAATTTAAGTATCAGTTTCTGTTTTGGTATAAAAGACGAAAAATGCTTTGTTTTTGGTAATTGCCGTATGTAATATTGCAGCCGGTTTTCGGGCCGGCCATTTCAATAAGGCATCGTTCTGAAACTGGTTTTTACGTTAAACCCAAAACAAAAGGGAAATAGGAAAACCCGGTTGATCGTGCGATCCACATGGTTGCGGGCTGCGGAAGTACCGAAAAATAAAGTGTGTTTCAATTATTTAATTTTATAAAAAACAAGATGAGACTATTAAGTACACTATTCACGGCAATCCTGCTAAGCTTTCCGTTATGGGGCCAGGTAAGCTTTACCTACAACCTTCCTTCGGGTTGTGCGCCACTATCCGTGCAGTTTACCAATACCAGCACGCAGGGCAACTATTATGAATGGAGCATTGGCAATAAGCAGTACTCTGAAGAAAACCCTACAGTGACCTTAGGTCCGGGTTATTATTTTCCAAACCTTACGGTGTGGGATACTACCGGTGGAGGTATGAATTATATTGGATGGTATAATTCACAGTTGATCCTGAAAGGCCTTGAAATACAAGGAGTGCCAGAAACTGAAGAACTTTGCGTGGGCCAGCCTTTTTCGCCCTATGCCTATACAAGCGGGTTTAATGAATGGGTACCTGTCAAAAATGTATCCTGGGATTTCGGTGATGGCGCCACCTCCACAGAAGAGTACCCTAGCCATGCATACTCTGGTATTGGCACATACACTCTTCGCCTTACTGCCACTACCGATTCTTGTGGCACTCAGGTACTTGAAAGGGAAATCAGGGTTGTGGACCAATTCACATTTCAGTCCTGGACCGGGATAAATGGCCCCTCCATCGCATGCCCCAATACCCTGCTGGATTTTTATGTTTCAATGGACGTAACCCCGCAAAGTATCATTTACAATTACGGGGATGGCACAATTGACACCATTTATAATGAAGCGATGTGGTCCGAACATAGTTACTCCAACACCGGAAATTATACCGTGAATGCAAAGATTATAAGCTACTGCGGCAACGACACTACCGTTTCTGCAATGGTATATATTGGCAATGATGTACCCGTTTCCAACGTATGGGGAATATCTGCCCCGGCTAGAATCTGCCCGGGTGCCGAAATTGATTTCTGGGTATTAATGTCTAACAGGAACTCCCATACTTATGCCTGGGATTTTGGCGATGGCAATACATCTCAAAAAGAAGGGCCAAGCCATTTATACAACATGCCCGGAAGCTACAATGTGTCAGTAACCGTAACCAACGCGTGCGGTAATGATACCACTGTATTCACTACGGTAGAGGTAAAAGATAACCTGCACATAACTGACGTTCACGGAATATCCGGAACGGAATCCGCTTGTCCGGGAGATGGTATGGATTTTTGGGTAGGTGTCTCATATGGCGAAACCTATTCTTATGAATGGAACTTTGGTGATGGAAACACTTCCGTATCCCAAAGCCCTGAGCACGTCTATACAACAGCCGGAACTTACAACGTAAGCGTAAAGATTACCAACAAATGTGGAATGGACACTACGGTTTCCACAACCGTTGATGTGGTTACTGACCTCAGGATTGACTATGCCGAAATTTATGTGCCCAGCGGGATATGCCCCGGTGACCAGGCTGAGTTTTATGCCATTACCGACAATGGCAGCACATACGATTACGCCTGGGACTTTGGCGATGGAAACAGTGCCACAAGCCGTTACCCCCGCCATAGTTTTGCTGATACCGGCACTTATAACGTAAGCGTGAAAATAACCAATGGTTGCGGCAATGACACTACATTAAGCAAGATGGTAAAGGTAGGCGGCAACTTACCGTTATCTACCAGCGATATTGATTTTGACCATGCCGGCTACAGTCGCTACTGCCCTGGCGATCTGGTGACATTTTTCCACTATATGGGCAACATGGACGTTTCCATTGATTTTGGGGATGGCACTGCACCCACTACTGATTTTGTTGAAATAGAAATAGAAGAAGAATATTTTATTCCAATAATTACTCATACCTACAGTGCCCCCGGCACATACACGGTTACGCTTACAGCAACCAATGGTTGTGGCAGCACAGCTTCAAATACGCTGGAAGTTGAAATCGGAAATGGCGTGGAAGCCGAAATTGACATTTCCTGGACAGATTCTACCGGCAACAGCAGCATCATCACTTGTGAGCCTGTTTACTTCTATCCTGAAGCACAAGGTGGAGAAGTAGCCTGGGATTTTGGGGATGGCAATACGGCAAAATCAAAGGAGATCCGCGTAAAGCATGTTTACGTTAATCCCGGAACATATATGGTAAAAGCCACCGTTACCAATGGTTGTGGCCAAACAGCCACTGAAAGCATCGAGGTGGTTGTGACCGGGGATTCTTGTAAAAGGGTAGGTATTATCGAAAGTGCCACTTCATTGGCTTTTGATATTTACCCCAACCCCGCTTCCTCTTCCGTTACCGTTGCTTTGGAAAGAACCCAATTTGCCAAAGTGCAAGTGGAGCTTTACAATATGACCGGGAAAATGATGCATCAAACACTGCTGACTTCTTCTCAGGCAGAAATTAACCTGTCAGGCTTTGCACCTGGTGTTTATTTATTAAAAATAAATGCTGACGGCCGACAAGCTGTACGGAAAGTTGTGATAAAGTAAACTTCACAATTATTCATTTAGAAAAGCCCGGCCCCTTTTGCCGGGCTTTTTTTATGCGCTTCTCTGGACGCCACCCGTTCGCGCGCGTTTAGCGAAGCGTAACGCGTGCGGTCCAGGATTTCAGGACGAGACAGTGATAGCTGATAGCGTTCTTTATTCTATTTTCTCAATTTTAATATTTTATCATAAATCAATACACCACAAATTGCCCAAATAGTCACAGCAAATGAAGTTATTGTTTTAGAAGCTAAATACATGTTTTCGTATCCATGGGGTGTATCTTCACCGTTGTCGAGTGTTATCGAACCGATTAGTCCGGGAATCAATGATGGAAGATTGATCAGAGTTAAAAACCAGGGTTTTAATACTAAAATACCAGATAAAATTTATCCCCAGAAGGCGGTACGGTATAGAATCCATACGGCATTGTGCAAGATTCTTTGATGATTTTAAAACAGAAAAATTAAAAAAGTGTAATTTGCTGATTCTTTAATCTGAAAACATGAAACCCAGTCCCCATTTCTTGTGGTGCAGGATTAACCTTTTAGAGTTATTTAAAGAGCGGGGGGTAATTCCCCTGCTCTTTTTATGCTTGTTGCCGGGGTGGGGGCTTTCCCAAAACCTCGTGCTAAACCCGGGATTTGAAGAAGAAGATCCAAATCGTCCGATATTTTATTGGGACCGTGGAGCGAAATATTGGACTGTTTCCACACCTGGGCGCTCCTACCAATATTATAGTGATTCCGCCATCGATCCCGGATATCGGCCTCCTCATCTTCATGGTGCATTTCAGTACCCTCGCACAGGCAGGGCATTTGTTAATGTGCTAATGCTTGGATTTAATTGTGGTAATAGAAATCATGAGTGCCGCTCCGAAGTGACAGGAGAATTGAAAGACACTCTTCAAAAAGATATGCTTTACCATGTCCGAATGCACGTAAACTTAAAAGTCATTAGTAATAGCTCCAATGCCATCTCAGATGTAGGACTTCAATTTTACAAGGAACATATTTTTTTGCGGGACACGTATTTGATTGATCTGAACAGTCTGCCGCATATTGCCAACCCCCCGGACAACTACCTGGATGACACGGCAGGATGGATGACGGTATCTGGCCTGCACCGGGCAGAAGGATGGGAAAAGGTTTTCATTATCAGCAACTTTGCAAAGGCCGGCATGACCAACCATCTCCCAATTTTATTAGTGCCACAGATTTATTACCATTTTGACGACATCTCCGTGCAAACCCTGCAGCTTGGCCCTGACACCTCTATTTGCCATGGCGATCAAATTGTCCTTAGGCATTATTTCAATTTTGATGATGCCGTAATCCTCTGGTCAGACGGCAGCACGGGCGACAGCCTTGTAGTGGATTCGCCCGGCACTTACTGGTGCAACGTTACCATTGACGGCCATACCTTCACCGACAGCATTGTGGTGGACGGCTCAGGCTATTTCTCCTTCCAGTTACCACAGGATACGGTGCTTTGCCACGGCAGCAACCTTAATATCACCCTTCCTGACGGGCCGGACTACATGTGGCAGGATGGCCAAACCGAGCCGGATTATGTCATTTCGCAATCCGGCCGTTACAGCGTCACCGCTACCCAGGGATCCTGCAAGGCATCAGGCGAAGTCTTTGTCCGGTTCGAGGCCGAGCCTCAAAACATCCTCCCAGATTCAATTCTCCTTTGTACCGGCCAGTCCGTTACCCTCAATGTAGGCCATGCTGATGGCAGCCTATTATGGGATAATGGATCAACAGGAAAGGAAAGGCAGGTGAGCACCGGTGGCACCTACAGCGTTACAATTACCAATGCATGCGGTTTACCCATGAAACCCTGATTTACGAAAAGCAATGCAGTTGCCGCGCCTTTGTGCCCAGCGCCTTCAGCCCCAACAATGATGACAGGAACGAACTATGGCGTCCCATACTGGAATGCGCTCCACAGCAATACTCCCTCCGCATCTTCAACCGCTGGGGCATGGAAGTATTCTTCACCAATAATGTGGAAAATGGCTGGGGCGGTAAATCGGCCGGAAACCTCCTGCCCGAAGGCACCTATGCCTATACCCTTCGCTACACGCCCGCCCTGCCAATCCTGCCCGCTGAAACCATTACAGGGACAATGCACCTTATCCGCTGAAATAAGGAGAGGTAGTTAAGAAAGTCGCGGCAGGTAGTCTTTCAGAAAATCATGGATGGAGCAGACCCGTACATTTTCTGAAACCGGATAGTCGTCACTTCCCGGGGTAAGGATAAAGGTGTTTGGCACTTCCAGGGTCTTCACGGCCTCGGTCAGTCCCTTGGTGGTTTTGGGGGCATTGCTTCGCTTTATCTCAATGGCAGCAACAGGTTGCAGGCTGTTCACAAGCAATAAATCAATCTCAGCACCGTCCTGCGTCCGATAGAAATAGTGCTGTAGATTGCCTGGCATTGATTGCACTATCATCTCAATGGCCATTCCTTCAAACGAGCCTCCGGCCACGGGGTGTGCGGCAAGGGCGTCAAAATGCCGGATGTGCAGGAGCGAGTGCAGCAGGCCACAGTCCTTTACGTAGAACTTAGGTGATTTCACCAGCCGCTTTTTTACATTTATATAAAATGGCTCCAACCTGAATATGAGAAAGGCTGCTTCAAGATACTCAATCACCTCAATGACTTTTTGCCGGGTAATGCCCAGCGATTTCGAAAGGAGGCTGACATTGGTGATGGAACTCTGGCTGTGGCCGATCATGGTCCAGAGCCTTCGCACCACAGGTTGCGGTACAGAAAGTCCCAGCATCGGCAAGTCACGAAACAGGTAGGCCTCCAGCAAATCAGCAAGCCATTCTGAGGCAGCTTCATCATCGGGGGCAAGCAAAGCATCGGGATAGCCGCCCCGGAGCCAGCGGGTGTTAAGCGCAATTTCCGGTGCTTCCAACAGCGATATTCCTCCCAGATGGAGATAACTTATCCGCCCGGCAAGAGATTCAGCACTATCGCGGATAAAGTCCGGGGAAGCCGATCCGGTGAGCAAAAAGCGGCCGGACTGGCGGTTTTCATCAATTAATACCCGCAACAAGGGAAACAACTCCGGCTTTCGCTGTATCTCGTCAATTACCACCAGCTTATCCTGCTGCGACCGAAGATAAATGCCCGGATCATCCAGCTTATTGAGGTCGTCCGCATCTTCCAAGTCCAGCCACACAGCCGGTTTGGAAAGTTCTTTAGCAATCTGCCTGGCAAGGTAGGTTTTGCCCACCTGCCTGGGTCCCAATATCGCCACAGCCGGGGAGCGTGACAGCTTCTTGCGTATACCTTCCGCAGCCGTTCTTTGAATCTGTTCCATTTATCCCTGCAATTTGTCCAATTTAGATGCAATTTACAGGGAAAAAATAAAATATCCCTGCAATTTGCATAAATGTAATAATACATGCAGGGATTTTAAGGCTAAGGGAAGATCGCCACGCATTTCCGGGGCAAGTAGAATCACCGGAAAACTTGATGGATAAATTTCTCAGGGACGATGGCTTTGCTCCAAAATCAACTTTCGGTGCTTAGTGCTTTTCCAGGAGCTTCCTCTTCTATGCTCAACCCTTCCTGACGAGGAGCTTCCAGATCCCGCTCCCGGTTTTCTTTAATTGATTCCATCGCTGAATGGGCTATATATCCACAGGCAATGGCATGGGCTGCGGCAGCCTCTGTATTTTCCACTACCAGCATTTCAACTCCTTTCGTGTGCATGGTGCGTGCAATTTCCTGCACTTCCCGGTGCCGCTTGTTGTGGCTCACGTCTCGGATGTATATTGCCTTTATCCTTCCGGGGAATTCTTCCACTGCCTGGCTATAAAGCTCTGCATCGTGCTGGCCGCTGTCTCCGATCAGGATAAAGTCAAGGCCATGAAAGGTCGTGAGGATGTGACGTATTTTCACAAGTTTATGGTCGTGATTTCCACCGCCTGATTTCCATACCTTATACCAGTCGTCCTTGAGTGTTTTGAGCAAAAATGGTCCTTTTGGAATTCCCTGCACAGCACAGAAGTCGGCAAGCAGGTCGTAGAGGTTCCATTCGCTGCTGCTCACAAAAAATATTGGATTAAAGCAAAGACAGTTCTTCCCCTCCTGCAGCGCCCGGTAAAAAGCTGCCACGCCCTCAAAAGGCAGGCGCGTGTGGGCATTCTTCAGCATCAGCAACCTGAATTTCTTCCAGGTATTGGTGGCGTGAGAGATCAGGATCGTATCGTCCACGTCAGAGATGATTCCAAAATTGCTCTCCCGCTGCAGGATCATCACCTCGCCTAAGGCAACCACAGGCTCCTGGTTTACCATGATCCTATCGAGCAACTCAATCTGCACAGGGTGCCATGCCGTTTCATCACTGATATCTCCGTTCAGGAAAAATCGTGCTTCGAAAAATCCCTGTTCATCGGTTTCCACCACTTCCTCATATCCATAAAAAGTAACCTTCACCTGTACGCCAGGGATTACGTCACTCTTGAAGCGTTTGTACATGGCCAGGATATTTTGCCAGATCTTATCGCTCTCTTCCGGCTGGGCCAGCCCGCGGTCTTCCAAAACCATCCCCCTGACGCAAATCTCATCCTGATTGCCAAATCCTCTGAAAGGCAGGATTTTCGGTGTCTCCAGCCAGCCAAAGGTTTGCTTCGCCCCCAGCCTCAACTTTCTGATTGGATTCCCTACCTTCTTCGCTAATCGTCTTAATGGTTTCTTTAGCCTGACCACAATTAATTTTTCCTTTTGAATAAAATAAGGATATAGATTGGCAGAATGTTGCATAAAAAGCAATTCCCCGATTCCTCCTGCTGAGAATACCGGAAACGAGTATTTAAAAGCCTTTATCCCTTCGGGGTCATAAAACAAAACACCAGGAATTATTTACTCAAAATTCGGCCTTTGCTATTTTAAAACCGGGCGTTAAGAGTCAAGATGAAGTTCCTGCCGGGCGCTGAAATACCTGAGGCGAATGGCCGGTAGCGCTGGTCAGTCAGGTTTTCGATCCCTGCACTGGCGCCAAGCATTTTGGTAAACTGGTATTGCGCCTTAAAATTCAGCGTGTACCATGAGGGAGAATAGGTATCGCCATTCCCGTCCAAAGCATAGATTTCAGTTTTCTGCTGCTCTTCAGCAGGCAGCTCCAAATGCGACTTTTCCCCCTGGTACATGGCATAGAGTTGCAGGCTCAGATCGTTTGCTTTGAAGTTTAGCCGCGAAACACCAAACATTGGTGCTGCATGGCGTGAAGCACTTGAGGAGCCATCATCAAGTTCTTCCTCGCCTTGCTGGTAGTTCAGGTCAGACGAGAACCTGAATCCGGCACCAAGCCTGAATTCAATGCCGGCCTGAATTCCATATATGTTGGCTACGGCTGCATTCTGAATGGCCTGTACCCGGCTCAGTTCCCCCCGGTATATAATACTGTCCTGGCCGTTCAGCGAGAAATTCCGCCTTACGAGCGCATTTTCCAAAAGCGTATAGTAGCCGGTTATGTCCAGCTTCAGCCGGTCCCCGAAAACCTTTGCAATGCCCAGGTCGAAATTATAGGCATATTCCGCTTCCAGACCAGGATTAGGAACGGTAACCGCCCCTGGCTCAGAATCGAACACCTTGCCCAAATCATCCACATTGGGCGAGCGGAAGGCAGTACCGAAACTGGCACTGAAAACCCAGGTTTCAGACGGACGAAAAACGGCACCTGCACTACCTGTTAAGGAGCCGCTGTTGATGTTGGCGGTGGTAAATGGAAATGGGTAAAAGGTGGTATCGAAATCGGCATCCAATGCAAACCGGTTGTAGCGCAGCCCCGCCTGCAAGGTTAATTTCTCGGATACCTTAAACTGGTCTTGTACAAACGCGGCCATGCTCTGCCACTGCGCTTGCGGATAGCGCGCTGGCCCGGGCATTACATTTCCCGTTTCAATATTCCTAACCACACCCGTAGATGCCACATCGTTCAGGATATATTCCACACCGTAGGTCACCGTGTTTTTAGCACCCGTTGCCTTTATGAAATCAGCACTGACGGAGTATGCCATCACCTCCTCAGCCTGGGTAGTCCTGGTGGCGTCATTCAATACGCGGTCAATACGGCTTTCTCCAAATGTTTGCTGCGCCAGCCGGAGGGTAAAGTCGTCATACAGTTCATTGTTCCCGCTGTGGGTAATGTTCAGGTTGTTCATCATCCACTTTTGCGGGCCATAGTTCCATTCTGCGTACCGGGGCTGTCCGTTCCGCAACCTGTTGTGCCTGTCATAGCGGCCATAGGGTGATGTTTCTGAGAAATGAAAACCATAAACAAAATCCCACTTTTCGTTTGGTTTGAACCTCACCTTCTGCATTATATTTATTTGAGAATAGGCTGATGGCACCTGGAGCAGCGGGTCGTCCTGGGTTATTATCCTGTCCATGCTGCCAATGCGCTGCACGTAAACGGGCTTTAAATAATCGTCAGGCCCGTGGCTGCCCTGGCGCAAGTGGTCGTAATCGAATGAGCTGATGCTGCTTACAAACGCCCACTTTTTCCAGCCAACATTAATATCGAAGTGCGCTGTCCGTTCATTGTTGGCGGATGAATATCGTGTAACGACCGTGCCTGCAATCAGTGGGTTGTCCTTCAAAGAAAGCTGCGGTGAGAGCGTCTGAAAGCTCATCACACCACCAATTGCATCGCTGCCATACATTACTGAGCCAGGGCCAAAAAGCACTTCAGTATTTGCAATGGCGAAAGGATCCAGGGAAATTACGTTCTGGATATTGCCGCTACGGAATATCGCGGTGTTCATTCTCACGCCATCAATGGTGTAGAGAAGGCGATTCGTGGCAAAGCCTCTGATCATGGGGCTGCCGCCACCCTGCTGGCTTTTTTGGATAAACACCTTGCCTGAAATCCCCAGCAGATCAGCAGCCGTTTGCGGGTTTTGCAGCGCTACTTCCCGTGGGGAAATGGTCGCGACTTTTGAGGGCGTATTGCCAGACGATTGCCGCCACCGCGTTGCTGAAAATACCACTTCATCCAGGTTAAGAACAGAAGGTTCTAGTTGAATAATGAAGGATGAATTTTCAATTTCAGCAAAGCTTTTTACCACGGCTTTATAGCCAAGCCGGGTGATGTGAATATGAGCCGCACCTTTAAATTCCGAAATATCGGCCTGGCCTTCTGCATTGGTTATGGCATAGGCCCGTGGGTTTTCACTTATCAGGTTTACAATTTCCACAGGTTGATTGGTTTCCCGGTCTTTGATGGTCAAAATCTGGGCACTCCCGGCCAAAGCAAAGCCCAGGAAGAGACAGAGCATTAAAATAATCTTCATGCTTGTTTCTAAATTAAAATTTAAATGAGAATCCTATTTTAAAATAATGGAAGAAGATTAGATGAAAACACTACGGTTTTCATCTATTGCTCCTGCATTAATTCATAATAGAAAAAAGCGTAATATGACCATTCACCCCTTAGCAAGAAATTGCAGGAAATGCCATACACAGAAAAGTTGGAAGGGGTCAGACAACCTGCGGAGGTGGTGATTCCGGTGCTTTTATCCAAGTAGAAATGGAAAAGCTGTAGACCCTATAATGGAGATCAACAGAATTTATGGTAGAATTAAATTCTCCATATTCAGCAAGATATACGAATGTAAGAAACCGGGAAAATACCTGTGAGCGCTGCCGTTGATAAGGATTTGTTTGCACCTCCAGCCCCGTGAGCTTGTCAATCCGGGCGTATATTTTCGATTCCTTAAAGTCGTGGATGCAGTAAAAGTACATAGTGTCACCTAATTCTTCTTGCCTCACGATGTCATACATTTCGCCATAGTGACGGAATTCCCTGCCGTGCTTTGTCCATGTAAATGTTTCCGTGGAGGCAGCCCCCGTCTGGTATCTGTGAAATTTCAGCAGCGTAAGTTGATCCTCCGGAACGCCCTTTTCGATGCGCTTTTTCATCTCTTTCCTCACTTGCCACTGTTGGAACTTAGCGACAACAAGGTATCCTCCCGAGGTGCAGATCAGGAGCACAAGGAGCAATGCAGTTATGGAATTGAAGAATTTCAAGGGTATATATAGGAAAGTGCAAAATTACTAAGAAGACCGTGCTACTCTGTGTCCGGTTATAAAATGGTCTGGAAAGAACGATTGGTCTACCTAATTCAGTGGGTGTGTAATCGGAACTCTGTCCGGGCAGCTTCCTGGGCGGGGGCGCCCCCGC
>JBBDIG010000056.1 GCA_040880525.1 Bacteroidia bacterium | reverse complement strand
TAAACCTATTCCAGGACTAACACTTCACCTGTAAACTTTTTTCAGGACGAGACAAGCCTGAAAATCACAAGCGGACGCTTGCGACAGAGAAGTGGATACAAAAGATCATGAGAATTGCAGCGCAAAAACCCCACTCTCCCGCAAGCGTCCGCTTGTGGGAATGCCGGTTAAATGTCCGGCAATAGCTTCTTAAAACGGAAGATCGTCATCATCAGGCGGTGGAGCCTGGCTAAAGCTGTCTTCAGGGAAAGCGGTGTCAGCCGGTTGGGAAGGGCCGCTGCCTGCGCCCTCAATGCGCCATGCTTCCAGGTTAGTAAAGTACATGAGCTTGCCATCACGGTTGGTATAAGAGCGACCCTTAATGTTGAATGCGATCTTTACCTCATCTCCGGGCTTATAGCTGTCCATGATGCTGCACCGGTCCTGGATGCACTGGAATTTGATAAGCTGCTCATAGCCATTTTCATCGTAGCTCAGAACAAATTCACGCTTTTTAAAAGTTTCCTTGATCTGTTCAGTAGGAAAAATATCGTGGATTTTCCCTGTTATTTCAAAAGCCATAAATGTATTTCTTAATTGATTTTTAAACTTAAAATTAAAACAAACTCAGGATAATATCATCCAGGGTAACCCGCTCGGCCTCTGCCTTATAATTTTTGACGAGGCGATGGCGAAGCACCTGAAGGGCCACTGCCTGTACATCTTCAATATCAGGCGAATATTTGCCCATGAATACGGCATGGCACTTGGCGCCAATGGCCAGATATTGTGAAGCCCGCGGGCCGGCTCCCCATGAAATATAGTTTTTTACCATCTCTGCTGCCATATCAGAATCCGGTCGCGTTTTATGGGTAAGCTTTACGGCATACTCCAGCACATTATCCGCAATCGGGACTTTCCGAATAAGCCGCTGAAAATGGGTGATCTCCTCTCCTGTCAGCACTTTATTGACTTCCGCCATTACATCGGAAGTGGTGCTTTTTACAATGTCTATTTCATCCTTCATGGTAGGATATTCCACCAAAATATTAAACATGAATCGATCAAGTTGCGCCTCGGGAAGTGGATAGGTTCCCTCCTGCTCTATTGGGTTTTGCGTAGCCAGCACAAAGAAAGGATCCTGAAGCCGGTGGAGTTGTCCGCCAGCGGTTACGCTCTTTTCCTGCATAGCTTCCAGTAATGCGGCCTGCGTTTTTGGCGGTGTCCGGTTTATTTCATCCGCGAGCAGGATGTTGGCGAACACCGGTCCTTTTACAAACCGGAATCGCTTGTTCTCATCCAGTATCTCAGCTCCCGTAATATCCGAAGGCATGAGGTCAGGTGTGAACTGTATCCGGCTGAATTTCAGGTCGAGGGCATCGGCAATGGTATGCACCAGCAGTGTTTTGGCCAGGCCCGGAACGCCAATCAGCAGGCAGTGGCCCCGGCTGAAGATACAGATCAGCACATCTTTAATTATTTTATCCTGGCCCAGGATCACTTTATTTATTTCAGTACTGAGTTGTTTATATCGCCTGCTCAGTTCATCTATCGCTTCTACTTCTGAGGTACTTGCTTGCATCTGTTGTTTTGTTATTTCAATTGAATAATGAAAAATGTTGGCTCCATTAAACTATTCTTTCATCCAGTATTGGAGTTCTTCACAATGAGAATAATCGCTGTCTACGCGCACATAGGTTCTGGGAATGTACTCTTCCACCCATTCCATCAGGCGGTCTATTTTTTTATTTTCCAGCGCAAATTCCTGTATTTGTTGATAATCGTCTTTCAAGTTGGCTTTATGGGGCGGTGTTTTATCTTTTAAATAAATTAAACGATAGGCAAGCCGGTTATCCACGGTTTGATAGGCTACAGGCTTTGAAACCTCTCCCGCCTTCATTGTATCCACCACGTTGAAGAGGGATTTGTCCAGCTTGTCAACGGGAAGCCTGGAGGCTCCGCTGGCAGGGTCGGACAGCATTCCCGCATTGTTGCGCGTCTCTGACCGCTGCGAATACAAAGTAGCGGCCTGTGCAAACGTGAGCGTATCATGCACGATCTGGTGACGGATGCTGTCAAGGAATTGCCGGGTTTTTTCTCTCGCCTCCTCCGTTATCTTCGGCCTGATAAGAATATGCCGCGTGTTGATAATATCGCCCCTGCGCTCAATAAGCTGGATGATATGGTAGCCATACTGCGTTTCCACGATCTGAGACACCGAATCCTTAGAAAGCCGGAATGCCACGGCTGAATATTCCGGTTGCAGATCATCACGTTTTACGGCCCCTACCACGCCTTTTTTAGCGGCTGTACCGTCATCATCAGAATACAAAACGGCCAGCGTTTCAAAACTCTCGCCTTTCACGATCCGGTCTCTGAGCTCCTGCAGGCGATTTTTGGCGGCTTCCTTCTCCGCTGCAGTGGGTTCAGGATAGCGAACCAACTCACCGGCTTCAACCGTAGCACTAAGAAAAGGCAAACTGTCTTTTGGTAAATTGTTGTAAAAAGCTTTTACCTCTGAAGGCGTAATGCGGGTGTTGGCGATCACCTTCTGCTGCATCATTTGTATAAGGAGCTGCTCGTGAATGGGATCATAGAATTCCTCTCTTATCTCAGGAATTGACTTTCCATAATATTCTTCCAGTGCACTCTCGCTTCCGATTTGCGAAACGAAGTAGTTGATGCGGTCATTGATTTCATCCGAAACCTGCTCTTCGCTCACCTCAAGGCTATCAATATTCGCACGGTTCAGGAGCATTTTCTGCTGCATCAGATCATTTAAAAGCTGGCAGCGAGCCTCGCCCTCAGTAAGTCCTTCCGGCAACTCCACCTGGTGCATCTGCGCCTCTATGTCCGATTTCAGGATCAACTCCGTACCCACCACTGCAATTACTTTGTCCAGCACTTCTCCTTTGCGCGGCTTTTCCTGTGCAAAGGCAACTGAAGATATTATCAGCAACAGCCCGATCAAACCTGTTTTTTTCATTTTAATATATTTCATAATTGTTTTCTGCTCCTCCTTCTTTGAAAATATCATCCTCCATTTTTCTCACCATATTCATACCCCTTCGGTTAATGATGATCCTGCGGATATTTTCCACTTCAAATTCAATTGGTGAAAGATCTTCCACCATTCTGAAATCCAGGATATTTACTAAATAATAATAAGCAGAATCTTCAATTTCAATTGTTTTATTGTTTTTTAAAAAATGTTCCTGGTCATAAGTGGTAAGTGGAACCTCCTTTAAAATATCTTCCAGAAAATACCAGCTATTCTCATCAATTGAAAAATTCTCTGCAAACTGGATAGCATACTTCTGAAGTGAATCCAGATCTTCAGTTCTGGCTGAACTGTACCATTGCCTGACATGATCCAGCTTTGGCGCCTCTCTCGGAAGCTTTACGTAAATGAACCGGATGATGTTACGCTTAAGCTGGAAATTTTTTTCGTTCTGGTGAAAGTATTCTTCAATCTCCTCCCGGGTTACCACCGTATCCAGCCGCTGATGAAGCAGGGCCTGCCGGTATTCATACGTTATAAGCGAATTATAATAATCTGCCAGTTCCTTGTCCTTGTTCTTTTGTTCTTCCGTGAGGTTATCCAGCGCCTTCTGAAAGAGAAGTTGTTTCCTAATCCAATTATTAATAAAATTCTGGCGGAGCATCATGCTGTCGTCATAAGTAGCCGCACTTTCAAATATGGGAGCAAGATCATCTTCATAAAGATATTCGTCATAAACCCGTGCCACAGGAATCCTTTCCTCTTCGTTATTATCAAAAAACTGGCAGGCATTGAAAACCGGAAAAACAATGAACAGAAAGAATATTTTAAAAGAGTTTGCTGAGAACCTTTTCATTTATGGTAACGGGGTATTTCTGTTTTAATTCCTGGATCCATTGCTCTTCTAAAAAGTCCTGGTAATCGGCAATAACCATTCCCCGTATCTCTTTGAGTTCCTTTGGCTGTGGTGGCAAAACCTCCTGAATTCTAACGATATAGTGCTTGCCATCTTCCTCCGTTTCATGAACGCCCTTTGTCCACTGCACCTTGTCAACCACTTCATTGTCGCCCTGCTCAAATTTGCCATAGGTGTATCCAAGGTTAATCGGATCTTCCAGGTTCAGCAATCCCGTTAGCGAATCCGGAGGTATGCCCTCTGCGAGCATCTCCTTCACCTGGGTTGCGATCGCTTTGTTTTTGGGTGAGTAGACTTCCGCCTCCACGCGTTGCTGCCAGGTATAGTCAGATTGGTTGCGCTCAAAAAACGCCTCCAGTCCGGCTGTATCAGTCATTGCCTTTGACCATACCATCTTATCAGTAACGTCAAAAAGCAGGATCCCCTCTTTGTATTCCTTCAGCAGGTTCCTGTATTCGGCATGATTCTCCTCCAGATGGCGGATCTGGTAGTCCACCACCGTTTCATCCTTCCAGTCGCTGTAATATTGATCGATAGCGAAGGGCAGATATTTATATTTATTGGGTTCCTGATTTTCTTCCAGCCACCTGATAAAATCCGAAGGATAAAATTTCTCTTTACCCATTTTTACCACCCATTTATTTTTCGGCAGGTTTTCCTCATCAATAACCAGCTCGCCAGAAAGCAGTGTACTGTCAATCTGCTCCCGGGCCGGCTTCAGGTGTTTCTGTCTTTCCTTAAATTTATTTTCCTGGCGTATCTGTGCCAGGGCAGCTTCCTCGCTCAGTTCGGAGCGGGCATCGCGGGCGATCTTGGTGCGCAATTCCTCCTCCATCTCTTCGCGGTTCCGAACGTTGAAAGTATCCAGCAGCTTGATGATATGCCAGCCATAGCGCGTTTCGATCGGGCGGGTATAATCCCCAATATTTCTGATCCTGAAAGCTTCCTCAATAAATTCCGCTGGCAGAAAACGGGAATGGGTTGCGAACTTCGGAAGCTTGCCTCCCTGGGCTTTTGTACTTGGGTCATCAGAAAAATCGCGCACAAGCTGCTCGAAACTGGCGCCCTGCTGAAGTTGCTCATAGAGGCTGTCAATTTTCTGGCGGCCACCTGCACCCTTAGCTTCGGAAACTCCGGCTTCCGGTCTCACCATCAGGTGCGCCACCTGCCGCTCGCCACGGGAAGTCCGCTTGTCCAGCACCTCTATCAAGTGGTAGCCAAACTGCGTCCTTACGGGCTGGCTAATTTCGCCCGTATCCTGCCGGTATACGGCATTTTCAAAAGGATAGATCATTTGCAGCGCAGTAAAATATCCGAGATCACCCTGGTTATCCTGGGCCGAAGGATCGGTGGAAAACTTCATGGCCATTTCGCCAAAATCCGCCCCACCCAGAATGCTGTCGCGCACCATAGTGATGGTCCGGTAAGCTTTGAGCGTATCCGCAGGGGGAGCATCCGGAGCCACGCCTATGAGAATATGGCGCGCCCTCACTTCATACATCGAACGCTCATAAGCCTCATTCAGGAGTTCCTCCGTTACCGTGCGGTCAGTGAGGTAAGGCTTGATAAGCTGCTCTCTGTATCCTTCAAATTCCTTTAGAAAGGTAGCAGAAGTATCAATGCCCTGGTCTTTGGCGGCCTTTACCTTGAGTTTAAAATTGGTATAGAGGTCAAGATATTCGCGGATCTTTTCATCTGAGTAAGCATCTTCCACCTGCGCATTATTCTTTCGGTAGATGTACTCAAACTCAGCTTTGGTAACGGTATCATCCGCCACCGTAAACAGCACCTGCTCTTTTTGAGCATGGGCAGCAAAACAAATCAGGGCCATTGCGGCAATGGCAGTCCAGTTTTTCATAAGATGATTGGGTTCAAAATTTCAGGCGCAAAAGTAAGAACGCAGAGGCGAAAAGCCGCAGAAATGACGCAGGCTGCCAGAATGCCTCAGGTTTGGGTCTATTCCGGCTTCAGGTTACCGGCTGGAAGAATCAGATCAGGAAGAGCAAAAAAAAGCCCCACCGAGGCGGGGCTATAGGAGTGTATCCTTCGGCATATAGCCTTATTATGAAAAGATTGAAAATAGAGATATATAAATCTTGCTCCAAAGATAAAATTATATCTCATATATTTACATCGTTAATCTCAAAACTTACAGAAGCCATGGCAAAAATTTTAGGACTTGACTTAGGAACGAATTCTATTGGGTGGGCGGTAGTGGATAATATCAGCAAAACCATTGATGCCGGTGTAACAACTTTTCAACGAGGAGTGGCTGTAAAACAAGACGGCAGTAATGAAGAGCCATTGAATGTGGCTAAAAGAAAAGCCCGGCAAATGCGTAGGCAGGTATTCTACAAAAACTATCGATTGACCAAAATGACTGAAGTTCTTGCTCGCTTTGGTATGTTTCCCTACCTGAAAGTGTTGGAAAATGAGCAACAGCAAAAAGCTATCATCCGGGAAATAAAGGATAGGTTCGGTTTAAGCGAGCAGGAGATAAAAAATCATGGACTAAACAAGTTCAAAGACGACTATCAGCTGAATGCAAGGATTGCCAAGCTTCTATTGCTGTTCGGTGTTGTTGGAAAAAAACCTTCGGAAATTAATATTAAGCTGGAGAAAAATCCAGAAACTTTAGATGAGTTTATAGACCACATGTTGGAATTTATTTCTATGGATTCATATCGATTAAGAAGTATTGCTCTTACTGGGCATATTACCAAAATGGAGTTTGGTAGAATCCTTTATCAAATTGGAAAACGAAGGGGATTTAAAAGTAGCAGAAAAGTTAAGAACAAAGACGAAGGAGATGACAAAACAGTAAAGAATAAATTCAAGAAAAATGACAAAAAGAAAAACTGGCAGGATGAAGTAAGTAAACTTCAGGAAAAATATGGTGATGAACTGAAGATCGAAGAAACCGAAACTATTGTGGAAGTAGAATATCCGAAGGCACTTACCGAATTTTATGCTGAAATGGATGAAACAAGAAAAGCAATAGAAAAAGGCAAGTATATAACCCTTGGCAACTACCTATATCATAAAATAACTGGTGATAAGAATTTCAAAGACATAAAGGGAGTACATGAAAGGCGCATCCGGCAAGAAACAAAAGCCGATCGCCAAATGTACATAGACGAATTCAATGAACTATGGAATAGACACTCGGAGAGACTCGGATTAAATATACTTTCTGGCGAAAAGCGAACGAAGAAAAAAGAACGGGTAGAAGTTACCCTGTATGAATTTTTAGGCAATGAACGTAAGGGGATTCTTTTTTACCAGCGACCACTGAAATCACAAAAACACCTTGTGGCCAAATGTACCTTTGCCAACAAAACCGTACGAATAAGAGATAAGAAAACCAATGAGATTCTTAAAAGTAAAAAAGGTAAAGAACTGGTGAAAAAAGTGGGCAAAAGCAGATGCCTTGTTTCACATCCGTTGTATGAAAGGTTCCGCGCATTGCAGCAAATTAATAACCTAAAAATAAATCGTAATGGTACATGGGACGAACTAAGCCCGGCAGAAAGAGAAGAATTGCTCGCCCTGTTTACAACAGAATGTAATGAAAGCGGAAAAGTAGCAATCAGCAAAGTATTGGAGATACTGGTTATCAAAAAAGAACAGCTAAAAGGTACTGCAGAAGGTGATGTGGAAGAATGGAAAAATGGAGAAGAACAACAAGTTGGTTCTTTTGCCGGAAATTATACATCGAAAAAATTAAGCGAGCTATTCGGCACTAAATGGGATGACTTCAAATCCTTACCGGAAGCTGTAAAGCAAAAGATTGAGAAAAAGATCATTAGAAAAATCGGTGGAGAAAACATTCTCCATAATCCTGAATTCAGAGATAAAAATAAGGATGAAAGAAAGCG
This sequence comes from Bacteroidia bacterium, assembly GCA_040880525.1. NCBI lineage: Bacteria > Pseudomonadati > Bacteroidota > Bacteroidia > Bacteroidia bacterium. The sequence continues at coordinate 3,414 of JBBDIG010000056.1, read as the reverse complement.
GATAATAGAAGAAACAGGTAGGGAACTTTGGAGCAAATTGACCGATGGGGAAAAAGAAAAAAAATGTCTCGAATTCATTCATGAAGAAATCTGGCATTGTTTCACCTATTATGAGGATAATCACCTTCTATTTAACAAACTTAAAACCTATGGTCTTGATGATGATAAAGAAGGTGACCTGAAAAAGATAAATCTCAAAAGCGGTTATGGCAGCCTGAGTATTAAGGCTATCCGCAAAATTCTTCCCTTTATGGAAGATGGATTGAAATACACTGATGCTGTCTTCCTTGCCAACATAGATGAAGTATTTGGCAGAGAAAAATGGCTCCATATGTCCGAAGCTGAAAAACAAAATATTCATGAAGACATCAGTGCATTTATCAAAGAAAAGCAGGAAGAAAAACTGGAGCAAACAGTAAAAAATGCCGTATTGAAAGCTATTAAAACCGAATATGAAAAGAAACCCAAACCGGTTCCTGCGTTGGACAAAGTAAGAATAGGCTATTGGACACAAAAGAAAGCCACCAAATTTCTTAAGGAGATAAAAGGGATCAACGAGAACGGTAAATTGAGTGAAGCCATTGAAAACTATAAAGCTCAAATAAAAGCCTTGCTCAAAAATCCCATTAAGCCGGAGTTCCTGAGAACGGAGCCGGTAGTTGATCTAATACGAAACCACCTTAAAGAGAAATATAACGTGGACGAACAACGACTCGATCGCCTCTGGCATCCTGCTAAAGTGGAGCATCTGCCCCCTTCACCTAATGAATTGCCCGAACCTAAATTTCAGACCCTGCGCAATCCCATTGTGAAGCAGGCATTGTATGCGCTTCGTAGTGCGATAAAGCATATTGAAGCCAAATATGGAAAGCAGGATGTTGTGCGGATCGAACTTGCCCGTGAATTAAATGATAAGAACAAGCGCATTGCTATTCGTAGGTGGAATAAAAAGCAGGAACAGGAACGTGAGAAGATCAGGAAAAGACTGGCAGAATATCCAAATCTTGCCCCCATTAATGAAAAAGACATTTTGAGATATAAACTCTGGCAAGAGTTGCAGGAAATAAATGGTTGCCATGAGTGTCCTTATACTGGAGAAACAATTTGTTTTGATGATCTTTTTGGAGATAAAAGAAAATTTGATTTTGAACACATTATTCCTCGCAGCCGCTGTTGGAGTGATGCGGACGTTAACCTGACTTTATGCGCCACACATTTCAATGAGTTCAAAGATGACCGTACACCCTTTGAATTACAGGAGTGTGAAAACCTTCCAAATTATAAATCGGACTGGGCTTATGATAGGATTAAGCAACGGGTGGATGGATGGAGAAAAAAAGCTGAAAGCTTAACTGCAGAAATTGATAAAATAACCGAAGACCTAAAAGGAAAGCCCGCCAGCAATTATAAGGATAGGCAAAAGCAAAGGAAACATGAACTGACTTTTGAAAGGAACTACTATCGAAGCAAATACAGACGGTTTGAAATTGATAATCTCAGCAAAGACCTGAATGATGATGAAGAATACCTGAGAAGCCTTATCACCGATACCGGTTACATTTCCCGGCTCGCAACCATTTATCTGAAATCCTATTTTGGTAAGGAGCAGGTGCAAACGGTAAAAGGCGCCACCACTACCATGCTGCGTGAAGAATGGGATTTAGGTGACAAGAACCGCGACAATCACTTCCACCACGCTGAGGATGCCATTATAATCGCCTTTACTAATCTTGGCGTTTACCAGGAACTGGCTCAACATAGAAAAAAAGAAAAGACTAAAAGCACACTATATCACCCGTGGAGCTTAAACGAGTTCAAAGATAAATTTGTCAAGGCCGTTCAAAACATTGCGGTTTATGACAAACAGCGTAATAAGAAAACAAACAAGTATAATAAAGTCATTCAGCTAAAAGGAAAGAAAAAGCGTATTGAGATTGACCAGATAAGAGGAGAATTACATGAGCCGCTTCCCTACCGGGAAATAAATAAGGGAGAAAAATACTCGAAGCGAAGAGAGTTTAAGGAGTTGTCCAACGAAAACTGGAAGAACAATATACCGGAAACTCTGAAATGGGAGCCTATCGAAGAAAAAAGAGATAAAAAGAAATTGATCAATGTGAAAATCAGGGGAATAGAGAAGCGACTTCCTCTATCCAAACTCCAATTTTTGCACATTCCTCTGATTGAAGAAGAAAACATAAAAGAGGTCATTGAACAGCGATTAAAGGATAAGAACATCCAAGTTTCAAGTAGCGATAAGCTTATTCCTAAAGAAGCATTTTCAGAAAAGCTTTATTATGAAGCAACTGCAAAAGGTAAAGGAGAAATCAAGAAATGTGAAGTACTTTTTGAGGGAAAGGACAAGTTTGAGAACAGAAAGCTAACTAAGGCTGAACCGGGAAAAAAGCAATTGGGAAAGTTATTGCGGTTAAATGAAATACCATACATCACTGATCCCGCCATCCAAACCGCAGTAATTAGTTGTCTTGGGAATATATTGAAAGAACCTAAAGACATAGATAGCCTGAAGCAAGCTCTTGGTGGGAATTTTAATGTATTTGCGGAAGCTGTTGAAAAAGGTAATTTTGACTTGGATATACCATTGCCAGATGTATTCTTTGAGAAGAAACTTCGCAGGCCTTTGAGCAATTTCGGCATTCCAATCAAAAAAGTGACTTTCAAAGAGCGGGATACCAAAGGCAATCGCGTGAGAAAGCACATAGACGATTTAACTCATGGAGATATTCCCAATCTGACTGAACCGGCTAAATCCATTATTGAAAAACGACTGAAAGAAATAAGTGCAGAAAGTAGAAGCTTTTCAGAACGGCTACCGGAAGAATTCTATGAAGAAAAAATTCATGTCCCGGTAAAGAATGTTCGCACCCATGAAAAAGCTAATCTGTATGAAATAAGAGACCGCGCATATTTCCGATTTGGCAAGGGCAACATACATGCTACCGTTTGGCAGGACACCGAAACCGAAAAATACTATGTGGAAACGGTTCCCTTTTATTTTGTTGTAAATCCTGATCAATATGATGAAAATACACGGATAGAATTTATTCAAGGTATTGGGAAAAAGGAAATTGATAACGGTGAGTTCAAAATGGAAAGATTAATGAAGATTGAAAAATTCCAAAATGGAAATTTTTTTATTCTAAATACCAAGGGTCAAAAGAACGAAGTTTTTGCAAAGGAGGTAAATGAAATGATTGAAAACGAGAGGACATTCAAACTCCAGGAGATGCTTTATAAAGTTAAAATGATTTCTTCCACATCTTTTGATATCCAACTCCGGAAGCACTCTTCGTCAAAAAGCACTGAAGGAAACATCAATATCAAGAGTTCAGATAGGTGGAGGGTGTAATTTAAACTCTGTCTTTTGAGAAGTGAATAATTTTTTTACACTAC
>JBBDIG010000055.1 GCA_040880525.1 Bacteroidia bacterium | reverse complement strand
CACAAAGTCACACAATAACGCCCTTACCGGAGTGTTATATGTGATTTTATCACATATATAAACGAGTTGTGCAGCATGCAAAAAAAAATGACATGGAACTATTCACGAATGACATAGAACTCGATTTACAGATTCTCCAGAACGGAGCAATTTCCATGTATCACGACCAGATCATTCTTGACAAGGATTTGAATGAATTGAAAAAGCTCGACTATCAAATAGCTGACTTCAATACATCAACTTGGACACCCACGACAGCCCACCAAGAATTAAAGAATGGACTAGATTTTCCAGCCTACTACGGAGAAAACTTGGACGCACTCAACGACTGTCTCGGTGATTTAAATCCGACAGACCAAAAAGGACTCGTAATAGTATTTCGGCATTTTGACAATATAGCAACAACTGACAAAGAATGGTGTGAAGGACTTCTTGACGTAATCACGGAACAGTCAAGACAATGGCTGCTGACCAACAAGAGACTAATAGGATTAATTCAATCAGACGATCCAGACCTGAGCTTTTCCAAACTTGGTGGACTAAACCCGACTTGGAACGGAGAAGAATGGATTGACGACAAAAGAAGAAAAAATGAAAAAGCACGACCGCACAACACCAAATAAACGCAAGTCGGCTTTAATCCCACTCCGGTTGGGCATTTACGGTGGACAGAGAAACCTTTCGTTTCTTTACAAAACCCCGGACAAAGCCGCCCTGCGTTTATTCAAAACTGTTGTGTAACAGTCTTGAAAACTAACAAATAATTGAATAAAATAAGTGATGATATGACAAATTACATAGACGGATTTGTACTTCCAATTCCACGAATTCACCTGAAAAAATACAAGAGTGTGGCTGAAAAAGTAGCTGAAATTTGGAAAGAATATGGAGCACTTTCATATTTTGAGTATGTCGGAGATGATTTGAAATTGGAAGGTACTCGTTCTTTCATTGATGTAGTGGATTTGAAAGAAGATGAAGTAATAATATTTGGTTGGGTTATTTTCCCTTCCAAAGAGATTCGTGATACAGCAAACATGCAAGTTCCCACTGATTCAAGAATGGCGGAATTAGTTGCCCCGTTAACTGATCCCAAAAGATTAATTTTTGATGCCGAAAGAATGGTTTATGGAGGATTCCAACCGCTTGTTCAGTCCAATACAAGTGAAGTTGGATAGACTACAAATTATAACCGTTTGCTATTTCGAAAAAAAGCCGTTGTACAACATCGGCTATCGCAAATGCGGCTAAAGTGCTAAAATGAAAGTAATTACACAAAATAAACTAACTGCTAATCGGACAAGTAAGTGCCTTGAAATCCCGCACTTGCCATAGCCGAGAAACGTTATAGCTAATGATCGAACAACCTGTCAAACCTCATCTCTTGCGGTGAAAAAAAACCAAACAAACACCGCATTTATGCGGTAAATAATTTGTATATTTACCGCATAAATTGATTTGGAGTAATGGCAAAATACATTTACGAAATTAAAAACTGGACAGACTTTACCTGGCAAGACAAGGCCATAAATTCCGTATTTGGCCAGGTTCGATTGATGCAAGGCAAAATCATTGGACAAATGAACGCCCTGGGCTTTTCAGCCAAAGAAGAGGCCACCCTTACGGCATTAACCTTAGATGTAGTAAAATCATCTGAAATAGAAGGCGAGATGCTGAACTACGACCAGGTGCGCTCCTCCATAGCGAGGCGTTTGGGAATTAACATCGCAGGACTGGTGGCGAGCAGCCGACATATAGAAGGCGTGGTAGAAATGATGCTTGATGCCACACAACGCCACACCTTGCCGCTGACCGAAAAACGATTGTTTGGTTGGCACGCAGCACTTTTCCCAACAGGCTACAGCGGCCTTAACAAAATAGAAGTGGGACGATACCGAACTGGGGAAATGCAAGTTATTTCCGGTGCAATGGGCAAAGAAAAGGTGCATTACGAAGCTGTAAATCCCAAATGCGTAAAAGCGGAAATGGACAAGTTTTTAGATTGGTTCAACAACGACAAAACGCTGGACCCGGTGCTGAAGGCTGCCATAGCTCACTTTTGGTTTATCATCATTCACCCCTTTGATGACGGCAACGGTAGAATAGCGCGAGCTATAACCGATATGTTGCTTGCCCGTGCTGAAGGCAGCGGTGAACGATTTTACAGTATGTCGAGCCAAATATTAGCCGAACGCAAACGCTATTACGAAATATTGCAAAAAGTACAACACAGCACAGGAGACATTACAGAATGGCTCGACTGGTTTTTGCATTGCCTCAAAAATGCGATGCTCGCCACCGAAAACACCACACAAAAAATATTGCGGAAAGCTGAGTTTTGGAAACTACACGAACATACCCCCATTAACGAACGCCAACGCCTAATACTCAACAAACTCTTAGACGGTTTTGAAGGAAAATTACAAACCTCAAAATGGGCTAAAATCACCAAAACCTCTACTGATACCGCCTTACGAGATATAAAAGACTTGGTGGAAAAAGGTATCTTACAACAAACAGACGAAGGAGGGCGAAACGGCAATTATGAATTAACAGACTTTAAATTGGAATAACCACTGGACATAACATTGTATGAGCGTGACGCGTGCCCCATGCTGCTGCGATTTTAAAAGGAATAATATAAATGACAATAGAAGCTCATGCAGTGAAACCCGTACTTTTCTTCGGCACCCTATAAACTCCCTGCGATAGAATTCTTTAACTTACAGCCGGAAATTTCGATACCTTTATTGAACGCTTAAACCTACTACCATGAACAGCATTAGAAACGCCAGTTTGGTTTTGACTCTTTTGGTCATGCTTTCAGGATGCATGACAATGAAAGTGGTCGCCAACTATGACACCGACAATATTGTGCCCTCTGAGAAAACGCGTGTGATTTACCTTTGGGGAATACTGCAGCCCAACGATATTCCGGCCGGATGCGAATCGAAATCTATATGTATGGTGCAGGTAAAAACCAATATCGGCTACATCATGGTCTCAGCAATAACCGTAGGTATTGTAGTGCCACAAAAAGTAGTTTGGGATTGTTGCCCATCTCAGGTTGATGAAGAACATTTGGATTGACAAAAAAACAAGCCATGAACTTACCCCTTGGAATCAAACCTCTTGATATCACGAGCTTTACAAACGCCCACGGAAATTTCACCCAGGCACTCAAGCCCGGAGCATCCTTTGACCTCACGGTTTCTGATCCCGGATTTGAACGGCAATACCCCTCGTTTAAGGACAAGTATAACCAGACCACAGAAAATTTCCAATGGCTCATCCAGCACGCTATTGACAACAACCTCCGCCTTCGACCCATGGGAAGTGGCTGGTCGCTGAGCAAAGTAGCCGTTTGCCCGGATGGCATCGTTAATACCAAAAAGCTCCGGCTAAAAGCAAGCCTTGGGTCTTCACAATTGTCGGAGGAATATCTGAATTCTGGCGACCCCTTCAACCTGCTTTTCGCCCAATGTGGCAATTCCATGATTTCCATAAACGAATTGTTGGAACAGGAAAGGAATCCTCCTAAATCGCTCAGGGCATCGGGCGGCAGCAACGGCCAGACCATTGTTGGCGCCCTTTCAACGAATACCCATGGGGCCGCCTTTAAATTTGGCTCCCTTTCGGAATTTGTGCTTGGCATGCACATCGTGACGGGGCCCGACAGGCATGTATGGATCGAACGGGCCTCGCGACCCGTTACTTCCGCAAAATTTCAGGAATGGATAAAAGCTGAAGTCATCCTGGATGACGATATCTTTAATTCTGCCCTTATCAGCTTCGGCAGCTTTGGCTTCATCCACAGCGTGCTGATCGAGGTTGAGCCCAAGTTTCTGCTGGAACAGCAACTCACGCAGATCGCCTATGACGGTAATCTGGAGAAAGCCATCACCGATTACGATTTTTCCGGCCTGGCACATGTCCTCAATTATCCTTTGGCCGTAGCCAATGAAAAGCTTTACCATTTTGAACTTGCCATCAATCCGCACAACTTCGAAAAAAACAACCCTGACAAAGGTGTCTATTTCAGGGTAATGTACAAAGAACCCTATCGTGAAGACTACGAGCGCATTGAACCCCAAACACAAGGTTACACTTATGGTGATGATGTGCTTGGGCTTATTCAAAAAGTATTGGACCAAGTAGAAGTACTTCCGGGCAACATGCTGGACGGTCTGGTTATTCCAAACGCGGTAAATACCTTGTTCAACCTGGCCTATAACCGGCCGGAAAAAGCGATCGGGACGGTGGGCGAAACATTCCGCAATACCATTTTCCGCGGCAAGCTATACAGTGGCGCATTCGCATTTGACCGGAAGGACATGCCCAAAGTCATTGATATTGTCCTGGGCAATAACCGCAATATTCCCTTTGCGGGTGTAATGGCCATGCGTTTTGTGAAAGGCAACAAAGCCACGCTGGGCTTCACCCGCTTTGAAAACAGTTGTGTCCTTGAAATGGATGGTGTTGACGCCAAGGTCAACTACAACTTCTCAGAAAAACTGGTGGATGTCCTTGAAGCACACAACATTTCTTATACCGTCCATTGGGGCAAGAATAACAATGTCCTAAACAAAGAACGGGTGCGCAGAATATACGGGGATGCCGTTGACAAATGGCTGGGGCACCGCAACCAGCTACTTTCGGCCAGCGCACAAGCGGTTTTCAACAATGAGTTCCTGGAACAATGTGGGTTGGACCAGCCAGGGAAAATATTATTGACATAAAGCTATGGCTATAAAAAACAAGACAACAGAAACAGACGTCAACGTTATTGATTTTATAAACTCATTTGTTGACAAAGAAGAAAAGAAACAAGACAGCTTTCGTCTCATTGAACTTATGCGGGAATGGTCAGGCTTTGAACCTAAAATGTGGGGCCCGACAATTATTGGCTTTGGAAGTTATCACTATAAATATGCCAGTGGCCATGAAGGGGATGCACCCCTTATTGGCTTTTCACCTAGAAAGGCTGAGTTCTCTCTATATGTTTCTGCTTCAGGCAACGACAATAAAGAACTACTTGACAAATTGGGCAAATACAAAATGGGCAAAGCTTGCATTTATTTCAAAAAGTTGACTGACCTCAACCTTGACACATTGGAAAAACTTAGTAAAGAGACCATCAAATACATAAATGAAAATCACGAAGGTGCTTGTTGAGGGTAAGAATAAAAAAGCTACGACCCGCTAATTGAGTTGGTTGCCCCAGGAAAGTGCTCCGAAAAGCCGCACATACTTTAGCTGTGAACGTTTTGTGAATTAATGAAAATAAAAATACAGATGAAACGCTCTTCAAAAGCAGAAAAGATTCTTCGTCAGATCAATAGTAAAACTAAGATGGGCGACTTGCGAAAAATCGCGAAGGACATTAAAAAAGATCACGAACTGGCTATGGAGCTTTGGTCGACAGGAGCGTTTTTGCCCAGGTTATTGGCAACCTTAATTATGGACAAGAAACTTCTCTCTAAAGATGTGCTCTATAATCTTGATAAGGATATGCAGACTCACCCTTCTGCTGAGCGAAATAACCTGATGGATTGGTTAATGGCCAATCAGCTCGCTAAAGACAAAGAGAAAATTGCATTGATGGAATCGTGGGAAAAGAGTCCTTCTGCGCTTCAAAGGAGAACATTTTGGTATTATCAGGCGCGATTGAGATGGACCGGACAAACACCGCCTGATAATACGGCAGCCCTGCTATCTGCAATAGAAGCTAATATTACGCAGGAAGAACCGGAAGTTCAATGGGCCATGAATTTCACCGCAGGCTGGATAGGCGTTTACGATGAAAAGAATCGTAAACGCTGTATTAAACTTGGTGAGAAAGTGGGTCTCTACAAAGGTGAAAAGGTAGCAAAAGGATGTACGCCCAACTATTTACCGGAATTTATTGCGATTGAAGTTGAGAAACGAAAATAAGTAAGCAGGTTATTTAATTCTGAATAAATTACGGATCCGGCATTTTGCCTCACGAATAAAAATACCCCTGGACAATCGGGAGCACTAATAGGATTTTACCTACTTTTGGCAGCGAAAGCTAGGAGGAATGCCAGGTACAGGTAAAGTGGAAATAAACGCAATTGCGTTAGCCAATAGTTGTGCTAGGTTATGCAATCCGACACAGTAACAACCAAAACGAGAAGGATTGATATTATTGAATATTTTTGAGACTACATTACCTCTGGCCAATCCAGTATTAAAATTCCTTTTGATATTGGTGATTATTCTGTTTGCCCCAATTATCCTAAACAAAATTAAAATCCCTCACCTTCTCGGACTCATCATAGCAGGTGCAGTAATTGGCCCAAATGGATTTAACCTTATTGTAAGGGACAGCAGTATCATACTCTCAGGGACCGCAGGGCTTTTATATATAATGTTCCTTGCAGGTCTGGAAATTGACCTGGCCGACTTCAAGAAGAACAGTAAAAAAAGTTTGGTTTTTGGTTTATATACTTTTATCATACCCATGACTTTAGGAATATTATCAGGGCTTTATATATTAGATTTTTCAATGCCAACCTCCATTCTATTGGCGAGTATGTTCGCCTCTCATACATTAATAGCATATCCGCTGATCAGCAAGTTAGGCGTAGCAAAAAATAAAGCTGTAAATATCACAGTTGGGGGAACTATGATTACCGACACATTAGCCCTTTTGGTTCTTGCCGTAATTGTAGGAATGACCACGGGTGAAGTCAATACTGAATTTTGGATAAGGTTGTCCATATCCATCCTCGTTTTCGGACTTATTGTAATGCTGCTTTTCCCAATTATCGGGCGTTGGTTTTTAAAGCGGTTTGATGACAATGTTTCTCAATACATTTTCGTATTAGTAATGGTTTTTCTTGGAGCTGTCCTTGCCGAAATGGCAGGAATTGAAGCAATTATTGGAGCTTTCCTGGCGGGATTAGCACTTAACAGACTGATACCGCAAACTTCCCCCTTAATGAATAGAATTGAATTTGTTGGGAACGCCATCTTTATTCCTTTCTTTCTTATCGGTGTAGGGATGCTGATAGATTATCGCGCATTTTTCAAGGACATGGAAACCATTAAAGTCGCATCCGTAATGATTGTGGTGGCTACAACTGCCAAGTTCCTGGCTGCCTGGATAACTCAAAAAACCTATAAATTTTCGGTTGACGAGCGGAGATTGATTTTTGGGCTAAGTAACGCACAGGCAGCCGCTACGCTGGCAGCCGTTTTAGTTGGTTATAATATCATCATTGGAGAAACCGAAACAGGAGCGCCAATCCGGTTGCTAAGTGAGAGCATTTTAAACGGAACTATTCTGATGATTCTCTTCACTTGCACCATTGCTTCGTTTGTTGCTCAAAAAGGTGCTCAAAATATTGCATTATCCGAAGCAGGTGACACTACATCTGATGAAGATGAAAATCAAGAGAAAATCCTCATCCCTATTAGTAATATTGAGACGACAGACGAATTAATAAATTTAGGCGTAACGATCAAATCAAAGAAAAATAAAGACGGACTCTATGCCCTGTGTATCGTTGATAATAGTACAGTGGACGTTTCGGCTGACAAACGAGCCAAAAAAATATTAAACAAAGCAGCAGTAACCGCGTCAGCAACTGACAATTTGGTACACGAATTACTTCGCTATGACTTGAATATTGTAAATGGAATTACAAGTGTAGTTAAGGAGAACAAAATATCTGACTTGATTTTGGGGCTTCACATCAAGAAAGGTATATCGGACAGCTTTTTAGGTAACTTAACCGAAGGTATCCTGACAAAATGCAACACCACAACCCTAATTTATAAACCTGCCCAACCTTTCGCAACGGTCAAAAGACACATAATAATTGTTCCGGAGAATGCAGAAAAAGAAATTGGGTTTCCCTTTTGGTTAATTAAGGTTTGGAACATAGCAAGGAATTCAGGCGCAAAACTTCGGTTTTATGCCAACAACGAAACTTTGAAATTCATTCAGGAAATTCAATCCAAACACCCGATAGAATGTGATTTTGAAGAATTCAACGATTGGGACGACTTCTTAATATTGGCAAGAGATTTTAGCAAAGACGACAATTTAATAATTGTCCTAAGTAGAAAAGACAAGCCTTCCTACCACAGTAATATGGCTAAAATACCTTCGTATCTTAATAAATATTTCAAAGACACGAGTTATATTTTGATATACCCAATGCAGGCAGGTGTAACGGACACCTCACAAATCGACTTGATAAATCCGACATTTATTGAACCGCTGGAAAAACTTGACGAAATTGGAAAAACGATTGCGAAAATATTCAAAAGAAAATAAACCCCGGACACTCAGTCGGGTAGAGGGCAGGTGAGCCATTAAGCCCACTGTAGCGCCTGTTATACTACTGTAGGGAAACAGTAAGATAAACTCTTGTACACACTTCCTTTCTGCCGGATTTGCTTCTATGTCCATTTGCATTAAGTTTATTTAAGGTGAAAAGGTAGCAAAAGGATCTACGCCCAACTATTTGCCGGAGTTCATTACGATTGAAGTTGAGAAACAAAAAAATAAGCAGGTTATTTAACAGAACATCGGCTATAGCTAAAGCAGGCTGAATCGCTAAATAAAGGTATTACAACTATTAAATTTGACGGTGCCAAAAATCCACCAGGCTGCCTTTACTTCCTCTTATCCCGCAATACCAGGTAAAAGAAATATCCGGTGATGGCAGTTACAATTACCTGAACGGTAATCATCATTACTAGTGCTTCTGTGGTCATAGTTTTCGTTTTTCTCGGAGTTGGGAGGCGCGGAACACAAGAATGCAGAGGAAAATAAACAGTGACATCATTAGGAACCGGCTCATGTCCACATAAAAAATATTGTTTATAAATGTGCCCTCAGCTATCGGGGTACCTACTTCCAGTAGCTGTCCTTCTCGTATCAGCATTGTTTTCTTTTCTCCAAAGCTGTAAGTTTTCAGGATGGGCGAACCTGCCGCCTGGCTTGCGGAGATGACAACTTCGTTTTCAGTGACAATGATGGCGATCCCGGCCACTTCCGATTCGAAATGATCGCTAAAGTAGGCGCGGTTGGCTGTTACGCCTTTATGCATAATCCTGCCTATTATGCTTCCCTCATCCAGTTCATATCCCTCGTTCCAGGCTTTGCCCCAGTCATTCCCTGCGGGTGTGGCCAGTGAAAAGGCAAATATAATAAGCAGCAACAGCGGGGTGATGGTGGTCATAATAGCCTTATAAGCCCTGGGAATAATAATATCTGCACCTTCATTTAATTCCCGCCAGCTATTGTTTATGCCAAATATCCAGGAAAAAATGATGGTTTCGGCCAGGGCAAATACCACGAGCGATACGGTGCCGGCCCAATAATCATATTCGCCAAAAACCCCTTCGTTGTAAAAAAATATGCAAGGCAGGCCCATTGCCAGGGTGAGGAATCCAAAGGAGATCGCGGAGCGGTTGTTTGTCCACTTAAATTCATCGCGCATAAAACCCATCCAGGGCGTGCCCATAGCGAGGGAAGAAGTAATGCCTGCGAAAAAGAGCAACCCGAACCAAAAGACGCCAGCCAGCGTACCGAAGAGGTCGCCCCATTGCATAAATAGAAAGGGCATAGTCTGGAAGGCCATTGCAAACCCAGCATTTTCCTGCACCCACTGCAATCCCAAATACCCGGCAGCAATGGGTATTACAATGGATGCGCCCAATACAACCTCCACAAAGCCATTCATCCACCCGGCCGACATGGCATTGAGGGCAATATCATCCTTGCTGCGCACATAGGCGGCATAACACTGGATTGTGCCCATCCCAACGGAGAGGGTGAAAAAGATTTGCCCTGCCGCTGCCAGCCACACCTTCGGATCTGCCAGGCTGGAAAACTGCGGCTCCCAGAGGAAGTTGAGGCCCAGGGCAGCGTTGCAGTCGGTGCAGCCGGCCGGAGCACCTGAGTCGCCCAGTGTAATTCCACGGATGGCCAGTATTATCCCAAAAAGGATCAGCAGCGGCATACCTATCATTGCGGCTTTTTCAACGCCTTTTTGCAGTCCCCGTGAGAGAATGTAAATGTTTAATGAGAGGCAAATAATATAGAAGATCACAGCTTCATACGGAATGCCGGTGGTGGAGTTGGAAACGTCTATATAGTTGTCAAAGAATGCGGCCACCTGCCCCTGGGTCATTCCATCAAAAGTCTGCACCAGGCTGTGGTATACATAGCTCATCGTCCAGCTTTCGATGTAGCAATAATATGAAGCTACAGCTATGTTGGTAAAGATTCCAAATACCCCAAAGTACTTCCAGAACTTTCGCTTGGTCATTTCGTCCAGGATAAAGGGCGTGGAATGATTGCCGAATTTGCCGCCATAACGTCCCATCGTCCATTCAATCCACAGCAGCGGAATGCCCATAAGCAGGAAACAGACGAGGTAGGGAATAATAAAGGCGCCTCCGCCATTCTCAACGGCCTGCACCGGGAAACGGAGAAAGTTTCCCAGGCCTACGGCATTGCCCGCCATTGCCAGTATTAAACCTATGCGTGTACCCCAGCTTTCGGGCTTTGGCAGTGATGAAGATTGCTTTTTATTACCCATAGTCCATAAAAGATGATACAGTTCTGTGGATGTCAAAATTAAGTGGGGTTTTGCCTCGGTGTACCACCGGTCAAAAATATATTATTGAGCTGCTTCTGGCTTCTCCATTTGCGTATTTCCCATAGCTGCTTTAAAACTACTTTCCACCCATCCGGGTGCTATTCCATTGGAGGTTGAACTTGCTTCTAAACACTGGAAAGAACTTGCAGCGGGGCGTTTCTACAGGTTCGAACCAGATTGGGGAAATGCTGGTCCGGGTAATGCCAGGAATCTTGTTCACATCAGCAAAAATTTTCATGGGTTCAAATTTGGTAGGGAATGCGGATATTTGACGGAGAGAAAAACAGGAAAAAGCGTACATATATTCTAGTTGTAGCATATTTAAATGAACCCAAAACCACTATTTTGGATAACATTTTTCGGGCTGATTCCTGTCTTAATAATGGGATTTTGGTTCGGAAGACAGATTAAGAAGAAAGATAAGTTAAGAGAATAAAAAACCTACGCCCAATAGTCATAAAACAGCAATCTCGATATGGACAAGATAATAATTCGGACAGTGATTCTTAACTGCTCAGTTCACAAAGCATTCGAAATGATTACTGAGAATAAACATTTGGAAAGGTGGTTAACCAATAAGGCAGATGTGGAACCTGAAGTGGGTGGGAAATATGAATTGTTTTGGGTTCCGGACGACCGGGAAAATAATAGCACAATCGGGTGCAAAGTACTGGCAATTGATACTCCAAACTATTTGAACTTTGAATGGAGAGGGCCGGTGCAGTATAAGCATTTCATGAACGACATTCGGCCCTTGACAAATGTGACAGTGATATTTACTGCACAAGGTAACGAGACAAAAGTGACCTTAATTCATACTGGATGGCGAAACACAGATGACTGGGAACAGGCAAGACAATATTTTATCCATGCCTGGCAAGGAGCATTTGACAAACTTGAAAAGTATGTAAATAGAGAATAAAGTAGCGGCCCCATAACAGACAAATAACCTATAGCGATTAAAGTGGTAATTTCCGCTTTTTAGTTTTTAAGTAAGTTTGTTGCCGGTTACTAGTATCCGGCAAAAAAGACTTCATGATGTTCCGAATGCGGCAGAGAATATGGATATTTGAGGGTAGGTTAAAAACAGGAAAAATAGTATCTATAAACAAGTTTGGCGTCATTGAAAAACAGACAAAATGGAGCAAACTGCAATCATAAAAGAACTCTCAGGGAATAGAGGCGTATTTAAAGAACTGCTAACAGGATTGACAATAGAAGAATATTTGTGGAAAATCAAACCTGAAAAATGGTGTCTGCTTGAAATCATTTGCCACCTCTATGACGAAGAACGTGAAGACTTTCGGGCAAGAGTAAAACACGTTCTTGAAACCCCGACAGAATTATTACCATCTATTGATCCGCCCGGCTGGGTGAATGAACGGGAATATTTACAACAGTCCTTTAAAGATATACTGAAAAGGTTTTTGAAAGAACGAGAACAGTCCGTTGAATGGCTACAATCACTCCAATCTCCAAAATGGGACAATGCCTATAGCCATCCCAAGTTTGGACAGATGACTGCAAAAATGTTTTTATCCAATTGGCTTGCTCACGATTATCTACATATTCGACAGATACTTAAATTAAAATTCGACTACTTACGTCAACATACTGGCGAGAGTCTAACTTATGCCGGAGAATGGTGAGTAAGACGAGCATACATAAAAAACAAAGAATGCCCGTTAACGAACGTTCTCCCACCGGGACGTTTCAACAACTCGTACCTGATTGGGGATAAGGGTAATACCAGGAATCTTGTACACATTAGAAAAATTATTGAATAGGCGGATAAGTGAGTTCTTTTTTTTAACGATTAATAATTCCAACTATGAATGGTAATTCACAAAAGTTTAATAGAGCAGATACCATAGAATTAAACGGCATTCATACCTATTATGAGGTTTATGGTCACGGTAAAGCTCTGTTTCTTTTACATGGCTTTACTCAGTCATTGCAGTCGTGGAAGCAGTTTATCCATGAATATAGCAACGAATATAAGATCTATTTGGTGCACTTGATGGGGCATGGGAGGTCGAGTGCTTTTGTTGAAGAGGTATCTGTAAGGTCAGCAGCACAGAATTTAATGGACCTGATCGAATATTTAGGCTTAGATAATATTAATGCAATTGGTTACAGTTATGGAGGTGAGATCCTTTTCCAATTAGCATTGATAAAACCGGATTTGATTAAATCCATGATAATAGTTGGTTCTTGCGGAACATGGAATGCTGAAGATTTCCCTCAATTCGTTGAATATTTGTCATATGCAAATTTGGAAAATCTGCCGTGGATGCGTGATCAACAAATTAGTGATGATAGAATAAAAAACATTCTCGACCAGGTTCCCAATTACTCTGTTCAATTAAATGAAGCTGACTTAAAGAGCATTAAAACCCTGACTCTTCTGGTAGTGGGCGATAATGATCATGCTACTCCATTGGAATGTATTATCAGGACTAAAGCAAAAATGCCAAATGCGTTTCTATGGGTTGTGCCAAATACCGGACATTGGGTCCATCTTGATGGAAACAAAGATCTATTTATAAAAACTTCAAAAGATTTCTTTAAGGGTAATAATTGGTAAAGCGTGATGAAATTGCCTCTAATAATTATGGTGGGTAAAACCGTAAATCAAAGTTTTCGGCCTTTAAGTAAGTTTGTTCACAGAACAGTAGAGCATTTGGAAAGCCGTCATAAGTCATTTTTTGCTACCCTTTAGGTTTCATGCTACAAAATACTGCAACCATGCGCATTAGTCCTAATAACGGTATTTTTGGAGCAATAAAAAAGAATAAAAATACATAACCTTTCAAACTTGAATACTTAAAATGCTGCTGGAAATTATGAAAGAATAAGGAACCACCACCCTTGATATTTGGTTAGCTTCATATAATTTCACGATAATCTGAATTTAAAGCCCCATGAGAAACTCTTACTTATTTATATTTTTCACAATTTTCATTTTTTCAGCAAACCCAAGCCGGGGTGGCCATGTAGTAGGCACTGAATTCTCCATGCAGCACATTGGCGGAGACACTTTCGAGGTGAGGTTAGCAATTTACCGCGATTGCAATGCCATCAATCTGCCGGACACAGTACCTGCCACAATCCAGGGGTTGAACTCGAACTACCAGGAGGTATTGTACCTATCCATCGTTTCCAACACTGATGTTACTTCCCTCTGCCCCAGCGAACTGTCCCGCTGCCAGAGCAGCAGCTCTTCCTTTCCCTATGGTGTGCAGAAGCAGATCTTTGTAGACACGGTGTTTTTGGGCAACAAGAATTCCTGTAACTTCAGGGTTTACTATGACGGCACCACCCGCAGCATGGGCCTTTCCAGCACATCCTATTATAATGAACTCACAATCAACATCTGCCAGTCGGGATCCAACAGTTCTCCGATTCTGCAAAGCAACGCACTCACTATTTCCTGTACGTCAGAATGTATAGATCATGCCATCAATGCCGTGGATGCAGATGGTGATTCTTTGGTATACTCGCTAACTCCTGTTCTGCGGGATTCAAGCAATTCTATACCCTATTTAACTCCTTACAGCTATGATAAGCCCCTCTATTTCAATGGATTTCCCAACAACAATCTGCCTTTCATTCGGCCCCTCTGCCGCGGTTTTCATATTGATTCTGATTCCGGCCAACTGAGATTCCGGCCCATGCAGTCGCAGGTTGCGTGGATGGCCGTAAAAGTGGAGGAATACCGGCATGGAAATAAAATCGGAGAAGTAACCCGTGACTGGCAAGCCATTATAACCTCCTGCCAATTCACGGATTCTATAACTATTTCTCCGGCCTCTTTGAGCACTCACTACCGCACATGCCCTGGCGATACTTTCGAAATGAAATTCGACATTGCCGGATTTGATACTACGGATTCCAACTCAATAACCTGGGGCCACGGCATTCCAGGCGCCAACGTTAAAATTACAGGAAACAATTCCTCAAAGCAGTTTCATCTTAAATGGGCGCCAACTGCTGCGGATATAGGCACCTCACCTCATTTCTTTTCCGTGGATATTGTTGGAAGAAGGTGTCCAATGCAGGATCATCTGGTCAAGACCTTCAGGATTGATGTGGACTCTGCACCTGCGGCAAATTATACGGCCACTCCTACAGGATGCGGAAATATGACGCTTTCCGGGATAGATGTTACCCTCACTTATGAATGGACTATTGATGGCGATACTTTTCAAATCCATAACAAAAGCCTCAACTTCCCGGCAGCAGGCGACCAGCCTTATACCGTGAGAGCCTTCCGCAACCAATGCAGTCAGACTTTCAGAGACACGGTGACGATTCCGTTCTATGATAACCTGGAAGTGACGGCAGGTCCTGACATTGATGTTTGCCTGGGCGATTCGTTTATGCTTACGGCAACAGTGGTTTCGGGAAATGGCAGTTACAGCTACACCTGGCAACCGGGTTCGGTGTCAGACCGCATATACAGGGGCGTAGCCAGCACCAATCAATTATTTACAGTAGAAGTAGTTGATGCGCAAGGATGTGAAGATACCGATAGCGTATTAGTGAACAGCCTGCAATTACCTTCCCTGGCGATGCATCCGCTTCCTGAGGTTTGCGAGGATGGCGACACGCTTTATCTCTCCAATTACGTCTCGCCTTCCAGCGGAACGTGGAGTGGCCCCGGTGTAGTTGATAACAAACTTGTGATATCACAGGCAAACGATGGGGATTATCTAACCTATACTTTTACCAACAGCCAAGGATGTACTTCCGAAGATTCGGTTGAAATTACTGTTAATCCGCTGCCTTCTGTCATTGCAGGAATGGATTCATTGCTATGCATTAAAAATCCTTCATTCTTGCTCCGGGGAAACCCCTCAGGTGGCGAATGGACGGGTAATGGAGTTTCACCCCAGGGATTGAGCTATATCTTCGATCCGCTGGCAGCAGGGGTAGACCGGCATGAGTTAATCTATTCCTATACATCAGCAGATAATTGTCAATCAAGTGATACGGTCCTCATGACTGTGGATTCGCTCACACCGGTCAATGCAGGGCCGGATAAGAATTGGTGCATCAACAGAAGTGTGCAGACGCTGCAGGGCCAACCCGCAGGAGGAACATGGAAAGGGCCGGGCGTCACCGGAAACACATTCGATCCCGCATCAGCAGGCGTGGGAACGCATTACCTGGTCTATGATTACTCCGGCATACAGGACTGCGCAAACAGTGACACGATGAAAGTAACCGTGTTGCCTCCACCAGCAGTGAATCTGCCGGCTGATACTTCCTTTTGCACTGATCGTCCCGTACAAATTCCCCTGATTGGAATGCCCTCAGGCGGACAATGGTCAGGGCCGGGAGTGCAGGGCAATGTCTTTATGTCAGATGTTGCAGGCAATGGAACTCACCACCTCATCTACAGCTATGCGGATGCTAATAACTGCGCGAACCAGGATACCATGCGTATTGAAGTGAAGCCACGCCCGCAGGTGCATATCACTCAGGCACCCGGATCCGCGCAATTCCAGGTGCAGTTTACGCTCAACTCACCGGATTCGCTGACATGGGTAAATTGGGATTTTGGTGACGGCACCTACGGCAATGACCGGAATCCGCTGCACACCTATCCGCCAGTCACCGACACGTACACAGTGCAAGTATTGGCAACCGGCCTCAACGGCTGCACAAACGGAGACACCGTACAGGTGAAAATTATCATTACCTCAATTGAAGAAACGCCCTGGCTGAAGCAGGTGAAAGTATATCCTAATCCCGCCACAACGCACTTGCTGGTAGAATCACCGCATGATGAATTGCAGCGCCTCACCCTGAGAGATGCACAGGGACGGGAAGTTCAGACAGCTTCAGATATTCCTGTGCTTTTCAGTTTTGACCTGGAAAATATTTCCCCCGGCCTGTATATTTTGGAACTAATAAATGCTGATAATGAAAGGGCACAACTAAAAATTGTGATTGAGAAGAAGTGAAGTATTTATTAGCCAATTAAAATCAATACCCATTTCTGTGACCCTAAACCGAGCGGACTTTTTGGTGAGTTGGAACTTTAAGCACATTGTGAACATTGAAAGAATAAGGGGTTACAACTCGATCAACATAAAAAACGGATTCAAACAATTAGAAATTCGTTAAAGCACTAGAAGATGACCTGAGATCAGGCGAGTGGGACAAGAAATATGGACATTTTCGTTCTGAACCAACTTTTACTTGTGCATTGCGCTTAATAATTTCAAGGTAATAAAAGATAATGAAAATCAATGAACCGCTAACGACAGCTACCCGCAAGCAGGAATTTCAAGCTTCCTTGGACAGCAAAATAGTAACCTTGAAATGCAGCGGAAAGAGTAGATAACACCACGATAATTGATCAATGCAAAACAAAATAAATAAAACATGGCTGAGAAAAAATCAAAACCGGTTGAGATCAAAACGAAGCAAAATTCTGCAAGTGTTGATGATTTTATCCATGCGATTAAGGATGAACAAAAACGCAAAGACAGTTTCACCATCCTTAACTTAATGAAAAAGGCCAGCGGAGAGGAGCCAAAAATGTGGGGAGCTTCACTCATTGGCTTTGGCAAAAAACGGTACAAAAGTCCGAAGACAGGCAGGGAGGTGGATTGGTTTGATATGGGATTTTCGCCTCGTAAAGCAAACTTATCCCTGCATCTTGGCCTTGACATCCAGCGACATGCTGATGCTTTAAAAGGTTTAGGCAAGCACAAAACCGGAGTTGGCTGTCTCTATATAAATAAACTTACAGATGTAGATCTGAAGGTGTTGACAGAAATGATTGAAGAAACGGCAAAGGATAAATAACTTCTTCAAATTGTTGGTACGTAATGTACAATTGTTAGCGCGCGTTCAGCGATAGCGTAGCGCGTGCTCCCACCGGTGATGTGCCTTAGCTGATCAGTCGTTTCAGCTCACCAGGCCCAGCCTATTCTTAGTCTGAGGTCTGGCAGCAGATCAACGGAGTTTTGCCTGATGCGTATTTGTGGTCCGATTCCCAGATCAATAAAGAAATTATCCCCAATTCTTCTTTGAAGGCCGTAAAGCGCAGAGAAAGAAGGACCAGGTGCCAGACCATTCACTCCAAAATTCGCCATTGCAGAAAAGTAGTTGGCTGATAAATTATTTGCTGATTTCCCCAGCCTTATCCTGCGGTTTATATTATAATAATACCGGGGGCCCAAACTTCCGGATAACCAGAAGGTTTTATCGTTGGATCCTTCTCCAAAAGAATAGTATTGATTAAACCCTGCTTCTCCATTTATGGAAAAGCTGCGTGAGAGTTTCCTTTCATAGCCGAAGTAAGAAGATAGCGCAAACATAGTCCTGCCACTGCCTCCACCAAAAGCAAAACTGCCTACCGGTGTCAGTTTCCACAACTGTGTTTTTTCCTCCTTAGCGCGGATGAGGTAGTTGTACTTTTCTGAAAAGCTTGATTTTGCTGCATTGGCCGTGTCAGCTTCCTCCTGTGCAAATAGAAGAGCCGGCAAAAAAGCAATAAGAATAATTAAGCAATTGTTTTTCATGAGTTTGTTTAACCTTTAATAATTTGAATTTTTCCGAAAGATGAATTTACTTTAAATAGCGGCAGCGATTGATTTGGCTGAAAATACACCCTGGAATTTTCATTGCCATCAATTACGCTTAAAGGAGCAGGCACTTCAATTTCTCCATGAGCGGAAGTTAATTCAATTGATTGCTGGGTGAGCTTAATGCCGCTAAGTGTTACGTCCCCGTTTTGCACCTCTATATTCCCGGTTATTGTACCGGCAGACTGAATGTCAATATCAGAATTCTCACCTGAAAAGTCTATGTTTCCTGTAAGCAGGGTAGCCCGGACATCACTGTTGCTTCCACGGATGTCAATGTTCCGGCAGTGCTTTATTTTCAGTTCAGTGAAAGTAACGTCAATAGATATGGGGCCGCTACAGTTTTCCACATTCAGCAAGCCATATTCTGATGAAATGCCCAAAGCACCCGATAAATTAGTAATGGCAGTGCTACCAAAATAGTTGTATAGGTTGATGGCCATACCTGATGGAACTTTTATTAAAAGCTCAGCCTGTAGGTTGGAATTTACCTGGGTTATCTTTTTTGGAATGGCAAAATAGTTATCAATGTAAATAGTACCCTTCCGCTCCTGAACTGTGTAGCGCATATAATCAAGTTCCGTTTCCCCGGTTACTTTATCTGTATGGCGCGCTGTAAACTTTACCTGCAAAACGACTTCATTATGGGGATGTGATTCAACGGTGATCCGGGCTTTCTCCCCTTTTATTTCAAGGTTGTCACCTTCCTTTACAGAAATGGTGCGTTCATATTGCCGGGTAATCACCTGCGTCTGCTGCTGAGAAAATACATTCGCAGTACCCAATAAGAATAGTAGAAAAAATAAAAGCGTTTTCATTTTCAGCTTTATTTCATGGTTATGACTAATAGCTCGCGGGTAATTTTGGCTTCCTGCTTTTTGAATTTTAATAGCTTACGGTTAAGATCAGGATCATTGGGGAATGTAGCCAGGATTCCTTCCGTTCTTTCAATAGCATCACCGGTTTGCGTTAATGCCGACCTCAATTGAGTAAACTCTTCACTTTCGCAATTACTTTCAAAGGATTGGCAAAGGTCCCGCAAATATTCGCGTGCCTTTTGCGTGGAAGAAAAATCCAGGTCCCAGTCTTTAGCAACGTCAGTATATTCTACTGAATAATTTACCGTTACTTTTTCCGCCCCGGTTTTTTCCATATTAAAAACTATGCTCAGTCCGGCCAGGAGCAGGATGGCCGCAGCAATTCCGGTATAGTAGCGATACATGGGAATCCTTTTCCCCGGAAGGGCTTTTTCAATATGTTGCCATGCAGTTTCGGAGGGCTCATGCTGCGGCAACTTCATGAGCGGCATGCGGAGGCACTCCTGCTCATCCAGCCGCTGCGCTATTCCTGGCCATGAATCGGCCTCTGGAGATCGGTCCGGGAGCTTTTTAATTGCTTTTTTTAATTCTTTATCATTATGCATAAATATGCTTCAATTTTTCACATAAAAGCTTTTTGGCGTAGTGCAGTTGCGATTTTGAAGTGCCAATTCCAATGCCCAGCATTTCCGCTACCTCTTTGTGCGAATATTCTTCAACTTCAATTAACAGGAACACAACCCGGCATTTTTCCGGTAGCAAGGTAATGGCCTTTTCCAGGATTTCTCCGTCAATATCATTGGGCCATTGGGGTGCTTCAAATTCCACAGCATAGTCAATATCTATAGTTTGAGACGTCAGATCCAGTTGTTTAATCGCGGACCTGATGATGATCGTTTTTATCCAACTCCCCAGCGTTCCTCTGCCGGAAAATGAACGGATGCTTTTGAATACATTGATAAAACCTTCCTGCAAAGCATCATGCGCATCATCTGTATTCCCCAGCATTTGGTAGCAAATGGTGTACATAGCACGTTTATATTTTTCAAACAGGGTTTTCTGAGCAAGCCTGTCGTTTTCCACGCAGCTCTTGATCAATGCCTGTTCTTCCCTGTTTATTTTCTGAGACGTCATCTGATCCATTCACTCTAAAGTGCGGCATATTACAGAAAAGGTTGGAAAGCCCCCGGAATTTTTTAAAATCAAACTACTTTTCAGATTTTGTCAAACCATTCGGGAAGGATGCTTACTTCCTCTATTAATTCCGTTTTCACTCCAAGATTAAATTCCTTAAGTTTATCACAAAGTTGCTCTCCATCAATGAGATCAATTGGCGGAGCTCCGTCTCTTGTTCCTTCTTTTATTGCTTCTCTTGTAAAATTTCCGGTTGAAATAAACAATCCCTTATCTGCCCGTCCTTGCATTGCACCTCTGAAATCCCGGACATCACCAGAGCCTACGGAACCTTTGTACCTTTTGCACTGAAAGAAAATGTGAAAATTTAAAAAACCGTTTATTCTAACAATTCCTCTCCCATCTATTCCTCCATCTCCAGTTTTGCCTGTTACTTCAACTTGGATAAATCCACTTTCTCTTAAAAGTCGTTGACATAAACGCTCGAAAGCTGAAGGGTCAATTTTCAAAAGGACAGAAATTAGGTTTTCTTTCCAATCTATTTCTTCTTCAATTTCGTCTGATACTTCCTTCTCATTAAGAAGATTCTGATCTACTGACTTTCCAGGTTTTGGATTGCGGACTTTCTCTCTTACCGAGCGGACAATTTTATCCGGATCTAATCTGGAAGTTTCAATCTCATTATCAACTAATGCCCAAACACCACGAGAAGAGTTTTCTAGTAGTCCGTATTTCTTTAAATATGTTCTTGCCCAGGCCAAACGATATTCAACTTTGGATTGTACTCCGTTTTCATCATGAGGGATTTCCAGTATGTCTTCTGTATAGCCAGCAACTTCATATACCTTTTCGTTGATTTCCTCAATTGAACCTGAACCTCCAAGTCTTTTTAATGCTTCCAAAACAGGGATCAGCATTTGGCTATGGGCAGGTACTTTATCATGTATGTTTTTTCTTGCCATCAGTTTTTGTTTTCAGTAAATGCCAGGGAAACGGTTGTGCTAAATGGAAGTGCTGCATTCTTCTATTTTTGCCCTTTCAAATATTTTAAGTTTTCATTATGTACAGATATTTGCCGCTGGTGCTTCTGCTATTATTTTCCTGCAAACTTGCGCAAAAATCGCCAGCCGTGCAGGATCAATCCACTGCACCTGCCGTTGCTCCTCTTGAGCATAAGGCGCTGGCTGTACTTTTTGTGCAGCGATCAGCAGAATATAGGGCGCTGGTTTACCAGACCTACTTTCTGGCCGAAATGCGACTGCGGGAAATCCGGGCTCGGAAACCGGAGCAGAAACTGGCGGTAGTCGTGGATATTGATGAAACGCTCCTTGATAATAGTCCGTATGGTGCGTGGCAGGTGCTGAATAATCAGCCATATACGTTCGAAAGCTGGAAGCGCTGGACTGATCTGGCCGCAGCGGATACAGTGCCGGGAGCACTGCGCTTTCTTCAGGTGGCAGATTCCCTGGAGTATGCCGTCTTTTATATCTCTAACCGGAAGCAGGAGGAGTTGCAGGCAACTATGAAGAATTTACAGCGATTCGATTTCCCGGCAGTAAATGAAGAACGTGTGTTGCTGCGGACGACAACTTCCGGAAAGGAGCCGAGGCGGGAAAAGGTAAGGAGACAGGGATATGAGATCGCTATGATGGCCGGAGATAACCTCAATGACTTCCTGGAGGATTTTGAAAAGAAAACGCGGGAAGAACGGAATGCTAAAGTGGACAGCGTTCGAAATGCTTTCGGAAACCGTCTTATCGTTTTGCCTAATCCGGTTTATGGCGAGTGGGAAAATGCCATGTATCGCTATCAATTTGATCTTTCTCCCGCCATGCAGGATTCGGTGAGACGGAGCTTATTGAAAGGCTTTTGACCTGCCGGGCTGAAGATACATAATACCGGCAATGTTCATAATTTTCTGCTTCGGCTGTGCTGAACTTAGGGAAGTAGTAGTAAATTTAGCGCGTGATTCAAAGATTCCATCAGTAAAATCCATTTGTATTATGTGGAAAAGATTTAACGGAGAGCAACTGAAAGGTTCTATTTTATCAGAAGTGGATGAAGTGATCAGGCGCGAGCGTGAAAATGGGTATAAGCTGAAAGTATGCATTGGCACAGATTCCCAAAGACGCAACAACATCCTTGAGTTTGCCACAGTCATCGTATTTGTACGCGAAAAGCATGGCGGCTTCATGTTCATCCACAAGGATAAGATGCGTAACCGGATGTCCATCAAAGAGCGGATGCTGATGGAGGTGAGCAAATCTATTGAGATCGCCTATGAACTTTGCCCCTTGCTCGACAAGCACAAGGTTGACCTTGAGGTACACGCAGACATCAACACAAGTCCGCAGTTCAAGAGTAACTCCGCCCTCAGCGAAGCAATGGGATACATCCTTAGCATGGGTTTTATCTTCAAAGCCAAGCCCGAAGCTTTTGCCAGTACCAGTTGTGCCAATAAAATGGTGAATTGAAGCAGCCGGATCACCGGGAAAGTGAAAGCGTTCTGAAGTCAACCGAATTCCCACATTATTTTGTGCAGGATTGAGGCTGCTGAATATTTACCTTTCGTGAAAATTATTAAATGAAACTAATCTTCATGTCAACAATTATTTGCCTGGCGATTTCCTTCGGATATGCCCAGGAAACAGGCACAGAAATTCTGGAGAAGTCACCTAAAGCAGATATTTCTGTGGAGAACGGAAGAGCTATTTTAGAGAGGGCACAAAAGGCTTGCATTGCTGTGGAAAACGGCAGGTATACGCTTCGGCACCAGCAGAAATACTTCAGCCGTAATGATACGAACCTCAACCATTTTAAAGTCAGTTTTAAAAGAGATACCGCACTGGAATATGGTATGGTAGCCAGAATGTGTTCACCTAGTATTCGGATAGCTCTGAAGATTGTGCTAGCCTTCCGGTCCATTAACCCCTGCATTTAATATTAATATTAAAAATGGAAACTAAAAGAATTGACAACGAGCATATCAGCATCTGGATTGAAGACGATATTGTATTCGTGCTGTTCCGGCCCAAAGTTCATTACGATCTTGCTTTGGCCAGAAAAGTAGTAGCTGAGCGCCTGCAGGTTACCGGCAACAGAAGGCTTTGCATGATTGGTGACCTCACGGAAATGGATCCGGCCACCAAAGAAGCCCGTGCCTATTTCTCCTCAGAAGAAGCCACAAAAAATATTATTTCCGGGGCCTTTATCACACCATCCAAGTTTATTGAGATCGCGACCAACTTATGGCTTTCATTCAACAAGCCGGCAGTACCAGTGAGGCTATTCACAGATAAAGAAAAGGCCATTGAATGGGTGAAGTCCTATTGCTGATTATTTTTCTTTTACGGTTTAGATTTTAAGTTTTAAAATAATAAAATTTAAATACAAAATCAATTTATTCGTGGAAAAAATAAAAAAACAATTAAAGCCGAAATTAGAATTATAATCAAATTATTATGGCAATCTCCAACTACCGGAAACTATACTTCGCTTTAATCCTCTTTGTTTTCAGCTTTGTTGTGTCAGAAAAAGTTCTGGCTAAATCCAGTTCTGCCTGTATTATTGGAGATTACCCCCCATTTACAGGAATATCACTATACCTTATTCATAGCCAGGATTACGAGTACAATAGAAATGTGTGCTGCATATTGGATTCCACTGAAATTGATAGTCAAGGCCAGTTTATTTTTGAGATAAATTCTATTAAACCGGAGTACTACCAAATCCTGAATAAGAGTACTGGAAAGATTTTCTTCAGCTTTGATATATATTTAAAGCCGGGTGATACTTTAGTTATTAAATTTAGAATAGAAAATTCAATTTCCAATTTATCAATTGATGGAAATGCTGCGGGGAACTATGCTTTCCTTGAAAAATACTGGGCTTTACAGTATAAATATAATCGTGACATAGATTGTAATGCTCTTGAAATTGATGAGTTTAAGCAATGTATACAAAATTGGAAAAGCGAGGTGACACTTCAGATTGATAAGAATTTACCGCCTTCTAAAGAATATGAGCAATATATACGGCAACTAATACATTATCAGGAGGCTACAAATTATTTAAAGTATCTGTCCCTTCATGACAGGAAAAGCGATGATTTTGGTGGCTATTTGATTCCGGGGGATGAATATTATTCGTTTATTGCCCCCAATGACTTATCAAACCCTCCTTATAGCTTTATGCCACGGTATCAGGATTATATCAGGTTCTATTTGGATGACAGAGTTAAAAGGAAAATTGCCAGAATACAGAGCCCTGTGAGGGATGAAGATTATTTGAGCATAATAGCGGAGGTAGCGAAACATTCATTTTCGGGTGAAGCAAGGGACATAGCAATAAATATTGCCGCCTTAAAATTTCCTTTGTTCCTGAACGATGAAGCACTTGAAATACTTGAAGACCTATCTGATTTTTACAGCAATAATTTCAGCAATCATAAGAATTATGAAAAGTTTAAAATATTCAGTGATTATCTCATGTCTCTTAAATCCGGTTCCCTAGCTCCTAAATTGAATTTACCGGATGCGTATGGAAATTCTGTTGACCTTGCTGATTTTAAAGGGAAAGTGGTCTATTTGAATTTTTGGGGTACCTGGTGTCAGCCATGCCTGGATGCTATTCCGGAAAAGGACGCACTGATAAGGAGGTATGAAGGGAAAGATGTGGTCTTTATAAATATTGCTCTGGAGACTGGAGATAAAGAAATACAGATTTGGAAGAATTTCCTGTTAAGGCAAGATAAAGGTTGCCTGCACAAAAGGATACATCAGGAAACGCACTGTTACCAAGAGAAATACACCTTGTTGCAGAAGGACAATTTTCCAACAAAGAAATCCAGCCTTTTGCAGTTTATAGGGCTCCGACTTATATGCTGATTGATAAGGAAGGAAAGATCGCCTTTAGCAGGGCAATGAATCCAAGTGAAGTCTTTAAACAAATAGATATTCTATTAGAATAAAAAATGGTTAGAGGTAAGATTGGTCATAATGTTCAATAGGATTTATGGTCCAGGAGTTTCCACTAATCTCGCAGCAAGGGGTACGTGACGCTGGTGGAGCAGGGGAGTGCCTTGGGGGAGAAAATTGTACCCTATCTGATCAGCATAATTGTCCCTTCAAAACGCTCAACATTGTCATTCAGGCTGCGGATGGTGACCACATACATGTATACGCCCTCCGTTACCGGTTTTCCTTTATACAGGCCATTCCACCTTTCTGAGCCGGTTGCCTCAAATATTCTTTCTCCCCAGCGATTGTAGATCTCCATGCTGAAGCTTTTGATAAACATGCCTTCCGGACCCCACGTATCATTGAGGCCAAAGGATAGGCTGGGAGAAAATGTATTCGGAATATGCACTACCGGTTCCTGATGCAGGCAGAGTACGGTAGAGAATGAACTGTTGCTGCCATCGTCATTAGGAACTGCCTCTATCTGGTAGCAGTAATCCAGCACAAAATCAGAGAGATCACCATCGGTGTAGTTCAATTCATTGCCGGGAACAGCACCTATATCTGTCCAGGGAAGATCGTCCTCTGAGCGGATTATCCTGAATTCCTCTGTTCCGCCAGGCCAGTCGAAATAGTCGTCCCATTGCAGGTGGTTTACCAGCGCTCCCGGTGCTCCACGCAAAATGATAATGCAGCCCAGGTTGCTGCTCACGCTTTGATTGTCGCAGTAGTCGTTCGCCCTGATATCATAGCAAATGGTGGATTCGCCAATTTCAAAATTGTCAACAAAGGAGGTATCGTCAGCAGAAGCTGTTGTGTGCAGAAGTATCATATCCGGCTGGCCCTGTATCCTGCGGTAAATGCTATAATTCTTCGCATCGAAATTATTGCTGCGCTTCCAGGTGAGCGTAATTTCGTCATTGGGCGAGGTTACAGAGGCTGCCTTCAGATAAATGGGCCGCGGAGCCGTTACATCTGTGGGTTTCGCTGAGTCCACATTCGATTCCGAGAAAATGGTGGTATCCACATTTGAAATGGCCCGGATGGTATATGAATAATAATTGATGCACAGCACGCTGGTATCTGTAAAATTAAAGGTTGCGTTATCAAATTTCCGGTAAAGGCTGCCATCACGCCACAACTGGTATTCGCGCACCGCAAAGCCCTGATAGCTGTTCCAGGCAAGGTTCACGCGCTCATTGCCTGCATTGGCCTCAAGCACAATGGTTCGGTGGACGTCAGACAAGGTTCGGCTCGTATTGTGGCAGCTATCCTCCACTTCTATTGCATAGTAATAAATTTCTCCATCGGTATTCAATCCTGTTTCTACATAAAAAGTATCAGGATGGTAAGCCTGCGCCATCGTCCACGGAGCCGCACCGGTAGGGCTGCGGTAAATGTTGTAGCCACCCACATCTGCCGAAACCGATGGATTCCATTCCAGGCGCACTTCTCCGCTCGCAGTTCCTGACGCGTTCACGGTGGCGCGTACCATCATTGTGGCATCAGGGGTATCGGTTTCAAAACTCATCACGCTATCCTGGTTCGAGAATGAAAAGTAGTTTCCGGAAAAATCATACGCCACAATCCGGTAGGTATAAACTGTGTCGCATTTAGTCAGGCTATCAGTAAATGCCAGAACACCGCTCGTTACCGTATCCAGCGGAATCCAGTGGGTGGCAGCCGTTCTGCGCTCTATTCCATATTCCCAGCCGGTCCAGCCCTTGTAGGCACTCCAGTTCAGCAGGTTGGCGCCATTCACTGCCTGAACCTGAAGGTGTATCACAGTGTGCGTATCAGCAGGAGCAGCCTCATTTCCGCAGCTATCCAGCGATCCTAAGAAATAACTGTAGGTGTTATTTTCTGTATCTAAATTTAAATCTGAATATGTAATAATGGCAGTACTACTGGTATCATGCAAAGTATCCACAGGCAAATAAGCTCCGCCATTTTCTGAACGGTGAATTGCATAGCCACTGCGGGTATTTTTGGTAGCAGGAACAAATTCCAGCACGATCTCCCCGGTTGCCGGGTCTGTAACATATACTGAGGCGTACAGAATATCAGCAGGTGCAGGAGGAATAGTGTCAAATGCAGTAACTGTAAGCGTATCGGAGAATGAATGAAAAGCTGCTCCGGCCGGATGCAAAGCCCTGATCCGGTAGCTGTAAGTCTCAAGGCAATGCACTGAGGAATCCGTATAACCGGAATCAGAAGCAGGCAGCATTGCGAGGGTGGAGAATGGCTGGCCCAAAGGTGCTCGCTCAAGCTCGTACATTGCGGGTACAAACCCCTGATATTGCCGCCAGTTAAGTTCAACGGCCAGGTTTTGATTATTCGCTTCCAGTTGTACCGGGCGGTGAATGATGGATAATGCCCCGATCGTGTCGCACCGGTTATAAGCTGCTATGGAATAAAAGTTCAGGCCTGTTTCTGTGTTTATGCCCGTTTGCGTATAGCGGTCAATATTCAAATTGTTCTCATCATGGATCAGGGAAAACGTCCCGGCATTGCCACTGGTGGAATGATAGAGCTGGTAACCTTTCGTCAGCGTATCAGCAGGAGCAGCAGGTTGCCACTGTACTTCAATTTCTCCGGAAGCCAGGCCGGTGGCCAATACTGAGGTACTGATGAGCGCTGCAGTATCCGGAAGCGGAAAGAGAATCGGTTCCATGCAGAATGTGTCCGAAGCGCTGCTATAGCCGCTCTCAGGATCAAGCGCTTCTATTCTGTAGCAGTAAGTATTGTTTAAAGAAACTGATGAATCGGTATATGTATTTATTGAATTGGGAACTACATCTATAAAGTTGAAATTGATGCCATCATCACTTCTGTAAATATTATAGAAGTCCACATCCTCAGGAAGTTCTACATAAAAATTCCAATCCAGCTTTATTAGTGGGACGCACTCTTGCGAGGTGAGCGTTGCAAGCATGGTATTATCGGTGTCAGATGGGGCAGAACGGTTAGCCGCATTGCAACTATCTATCGCGACCACATAGTATCGGTAAACGTTTGTTTGCGCTGTCAATGGTGAATCCACCAATACGGAATCATATTCCACCGTATTAATTAAACTGAAAGTACCGCCATTGATGCTACGGAAGATGTCAAAGAACTTCACATCTGAATCCGGGTCATAATCCCATTCCAGCTTCACAGAATGATCCGGCTGAACAGTGACATAGCGAAGGCCAGGTACACCGGGAGGAATCGTATCGAAAGGCGTTACTGTTTCATAGTTGGAAAATGCGGTATCGTTTCCATTTATAATGGCAATACGATAGGTATAAGGCACGTTGCAGGCTACCAATGAATCAGTGAATCCGGATCCGGGATTTGTGGCAAGGTCAATCCAGACTGTACCATCCTGGCGCTGCACAACATAATCAGGGTTTGAAAAGCCGGTATAGGAATTCCAGTTGAGCTCTGACCGCAATTGGCGGGGCTGGCCGGTAAGCATTACCGTGCAATGCGTATCAGTAAGAAGGGAAAGGTTTCTGGCGCAACTATCGGCTGCAATCAGATAATAGCAGTAGTTATTGGCGCTGCCATCTGCGCCTGTATGCAAGTATTGAAGGGGATTTGCCAGTTGGTGGGAAACCGAATCATGCAGCACAAACGATCCGCCATTGGTGGAAACATATATGAGGTACCAATCCACATCCGTAACCTGCGATGTATCAAATACCACCTCCACCTCATTTGATGGCAAAACAGACGCTTTCCGCACATTGGGCACATCAGGCCCAACGGTGTCAAATGGGGTGAGCGCAATACTGTCAGAAATGCTGAAGTAAGGGCTGCCGGCCTCTTGGGCAGTGATGCGATAATACTGGGTTCGATTGCAAGGCAATGAATCATCCGTATAAAGCAAAGATGACGAAGCGACAGAATCCAGCAATTGCCAGTTCAAGTTTTCATAGCGATAAATGTAATATTTAGAAATGCCGGAGAACCCGGTGTAAGCACTCCAGTTCAGCCGGGTTTCGAGATTACCGGCAACACCCTGAAGCTGGATGGTGCGATGGATTTCGCTGCTGTCAGACCGGTTGGGGCCGCAGCTATCAATGGCGATCACCCGGAAATAGTAAATGGAATCCAGCGTGTTCAGCCCTGTCAGCGTCAATACTGTATCATCTGGTACTGAGGCATAAAATTGCCAGGGCGTGTTTTCTGATTTGATAAAAACATCATAGAGCCGCACGTCTGCATCGCTTTGTGCCCATTGCAGTTCAACTGAAGAACTGCTTATGACTGTAGCGAATTTCACAGCAGGGGCGGCCGGTTTTATCGTATCGAATGGTATGAGTGCGATGCTGTCAGAAAAGCTGAAGCGCGAGCCACCTGTTTCCTTTGTCAGGATTTTGTAGTGGTGCAGATTATTGCAGGGCAGCGGCTGGTGGCGGTAAGTGGTATCGCCTTGCGGAAGTATGGCAAGTGTGTCGTAGGCATTTCCATTAAAATGCAATACATAATAATTGAAGCTGGGGTAACCGAAAAAGGGAAACCAATCCAGCCGGGTAGCGAGGTTCTCGTCCTGTCCCTGCAACTGAACCGGACAGAAAATATTGGATGCAGTTGAATTGAGGCAGGAATCGAGGATTGTTACCTGATAGCAGTAGCGATCAGTGAGGGTATTGGTAGTATCGAAGTAGCTATGCTGATCATTTGGAAACGTGAAATTTACCACACCTATATTTTGGAAAGGCCCGCCATTCGTACTTCTGCGGATGTCGTAAAGATAATTGTCAAGCGAATCGGATCCGTCAAAATCCAGTTGAATTACGTTTCCATTTAAAACCGAAACATTGGTAATCTTCGGGGCGTCAGAAGGAATGGTGTCTATAGCCTGATTCTCCACCGTGTCGCTCAGGCTGAAAGCGCCAGCGCCATCTGTTGCCAGCACCCGGTAGGTGATCTTGAGGTTGCAGGGCGCAGGAAATTTATGCCATGTGGTGATATTTCCGTTTACCGAGTCCACAGTTTGAAAAGTACCGGAAAGCAATTGCTGGATATAATATTGGCTGACGTTCCAACCTTCGTAGGGCGTCCAGTTCAGGTCGTGCTCCAATTGCCCGATCGCGAAATCGAGATCCATCGTTTTATGAATCTCACTGCTGTCACTTTCATTTTCACAACTATCCACATTCACCAGGTAATAATAATGTTCACCTGTTTTTGTATTTAAATTTTCATGTAAAAAAGAAGTCTGCGAAATCGGGATGCTGTCTTTAAGAATTGCAAAAGGCAGGGTTCCGGTAGTGCTGTAATAGAGCCGCTGAAATTCAATTTTCTCTGCAATGGCTTGCGGTTCCCAGTTAATCTCAATTTCTCCTGTGCTCGTACTGGTCACCGTTTTTGTGACCATTATGGTGTGCGGAACATCGGCTTCAAAGGGCGACTCACATGATTGGTTGGAAAATGAAAATTCCCCTCCGGATCCGGTTTCTGTTGCCTTTATCCTGTAGCAATATCGGGATGGATAATGTGCAGGCGTATCTGTAAATGTGGTTGTGGTGCTATTTACGGTTGCAAGCAGGGTTTCACTGCCACCATCTTTGCTTCTTAATATTTCATAATTCGAAACGCCTGCACTCCAGCCAACGTAATGGTTCCAGGTCAGCACAACCTTTTGCTCGCAGCCCAGCGTGTCCGTCTGCAAAACCACGGAACAGTGCGAATCAGAAAGATCACTTATATTATCAGAACATGAATCCAGTGCTGCTACGGCATAGCACCAACTACCATTTATCACGGATGAAGGTGTATCAATATAGCTGCTCACCAATCCCACCGTGTCATGAATGGAAAAGCTTCCACCAGCAGGCATCCTGTAAACAATATAGCGATCAATATCAGGCGAATTGCTATGATTCCAGGTGAGATCAATTACCTGGTTGTTCCGCACACTCACAGATCTCATTTCAGGTGCAGCGGGCGCAATCGTATCGAATGGCGTCAGATACAGTGTATCAGAATAGGAAAAAGTATTTGCGCCCAGCTCGTTTGCTCTTACTCGGTAGCGCTGCTCTATATAGCAAGGCAGTGGAGTATCCACAAAGTGCGTATCAGTGGGTGGAATGCTGGCAATGCTGATCCAGGTGCTGCCATTCCACCGTTCCAGATCGTAATCATCTATGTTGAATCCAACATACGGATGCCATTGAATGTGGTTCGACTGGTTGCCTGCCTGTCCCTGCAATTCCATAGCACAAAGCGTCTCTGATGGAGCAGAATAATTTGGCCCACAGGAATCAAGAGCCTGCACATAATAGCAGAAACGATGGCTACCGGGATCTATTCCCGAATGCACAAAAACCTGGGTATCGTTTGTTTGGCGCGGATGCAAGCCGGCAGAAAGAAATGTGCTGCCATCCTGCGAATAAAAAATCTCATATTCTTTCACATCATTATCCGCCACTCTCAGGAATTCTACATGGATCGCGGAATTTGCCTCTACGGTTACGCGATGCATTTTAGGTATGGCCGGTGGCACGGTGTCAAAGGGTGTAACCCTGATTGTGTCGCTGTAGCTGATGCTGTCAGTAGCACGATTGAGCAAGGCTTTGATCCTGTAAAAAAGCGGCACGTTGCAGCGGGCGCCCAGCAGATCATTGAATGAAGTATCTGAAGCAGTTAAAGAATCACGCTGCCGCCATGTGCTGCCGTCCCACCGTTCCAGGATGTAAGCAGCTACCGGAAATCCGCTGTAAGGATGCCAGTTGAGATGCGCTCGTCTTTGGCCGCCCGCACCCTCCAGTTGCACCACGCAATGCGTATCAGAAGGCAAACTGAAATTGCCGCAACTATCAAGGCTTTGGATATAATAACAGTAGCGATCAGTCGTAGCAGAAACCGGAACGTGCTGATAAACCTGCTTTGAGAAAGAAGTGATGTCAAGCGTATCCACCGCAGAAAAAACACCTCCATTTACCGAAGCAAAAATGAGCAGTCTGGCATCTGCATCGGGAGATGGGGTGAATGTAAGGTTTATGGTATCGGCAGCCACTGTGCTTGCCACCCGGAGCTCCGGAATCGCAGGCGCAACAGAATCCGCCATTTCGGCTGCCACAGCATTCGATAGCATGTCGCAACTGAAGGATGAATCTCTTGCCCTGATCCGGTATTCTGCTTCAAGGTTGCAGTTGGAGAGCAAATAGGAAGTGTCTGAGGTAGAATCAATAGCAGTATAGCCATTTCCGGTATCCTGCATTATAGTGTAATTGCCAAAGTTGCTTTGCACGCTCGTCCAGCTTAGCAGCGACTGCGTTGCATTTATTTTAGATACTGAAAGAATTAAGGTGCCAAGCGTGTCGGATGGCAAACCTTCAGTTTCGCAGAGGTTTGAGGATTTGATAAGGTATTCATATTGTTGGCTGAGCGCATCCGTAATTCCGAAGTCGGTCCAGGTTGTGGTAAGATGGCTATAAATCGATTCCACCATGTAGAAGGAGCCGCTGGATCCTGGCCTGCGGTAAATGTTGTACCGCACAAATGCCGTATCGCTTCCCACCGTATCCCAGTTAAGCTGAATGGTGCTGGCCGTAAGGCTGTTGACGCATTTTAGTCTTGGTGGCTTCAGAATTGGCGGGGGCGTCACATAAATGCTGTAAGCCTTCTGCACCTGGTTGCATCCCTGGTCAGACAGGTTGAAGTTGACAACATGGGGCGAGGAATAGGTAATGTGGTCGCAGGTTGGAGTCCAGCAGAATTGCTGCGAAACCTCGAACGAGTCTAATGTATCAGGGAAGTAGGCGTGTGGGGGTGGGATCAGCGAACCGGGCGAACCCATAATACCGCCAACTGCAGACAGATAAACCGTATCGCTTCCGGTAGAAGTGGGTGTAGTATCTTTTCCGGAAACCGTAAAACAGATGGTATCTCCCGGATCGAGCCTGCGGGAGTAGCCCTGCGTATCGGCTACAAAATTGGGCGGAGCATTGGAGGGGCAAACTCCGGTTATAAACTGCAGATCCCTTCTGATTTCGCCAAGGTATGTAACGGCCTTTGTGATGGGATCTACCCGGTATTCTTTTACCGTAACAGCCAAAACATAGTTCCCGCTGGCGTTGGGTTCAGCGGTAATGTCACCGGTAATAGGATTTATAGTAACATCTGGCGTGGCTGCGCCAAAAGTCTTGGGTGCAGAATAACCAGACTGATATACTACCTGGCTGAAAGGAGGAACCGTGGGGGTAGGAGCTGCAATTCCACAAGCCGGAGGGGAATAAGGCGTATCAATTGAAAACACCAGTGAATCACCATCCGGATCATACACATTGTTGTTAAAAGTACTTCGTTTATTTACGCATATATAGGGAATCGGAACCGTAAGAAATTGGGGGGAGGAATTCCGAAATGAGCGGGGTGGCACAAATGCATACCATACCATTCCAAAAGGATATTTAGGAAATAGAAAACAGGAACCTGTGCAGTTGCTATTATTAGTAGTATTCACGCATCGCCTCAGGTTGGTTATATTCTCATTTCGCTCATTACGCATGTAAGAAATATGGTATCCCTGCGAATCGTTGCCCAACTGAATGGTATCTATATATTCTCCTTTTTCGATGCAGATGCCAGTGGGGTTCGCGCAATTTGGAATTTCCGCATCTACAAAGCTGCTGTTGCTGAGCAGAACATATCTGCTGCTAAAACTGCTGGTATTTGATGCCGCAAAAATCCGGTAAGCGATGCTGTCGTCTAAGGGAGCCGTGCTTCCAACGCAATCACGGTAAACGAGGAATTTGATCTCATAAGTGTTTCCACTGAGATGGCGGTAGGTGAGATCACCTCCCTTCAGGTGAGTGGCATAACCGGTTGTTGCCGTACTAAGCAGAATAATTAAAAGAATAAATGAGAAAATATATTTCATTGGCCGTGATCGTGAATCTCAAATTAGAAGATTAATAAGGCCAGGATGTGTTAAACCGCAACATTATCAACAATCAATTTTAATAATAATTCCGAAGGGATCCGGAAAGGTTCGCAATTTAGAGCTTGCTAAATCCAGAAAGACGACAGAATGGGCAGGAATATTACTTGCTCATTCACCCATAAAAACATAGCTGACAATATTGGCCCCCATTTGCAGCGCTTTTTGCCTTACCTCTTCAGGATCGTCATGCACATCAGGATCTTCCCAGCCATCCCCTAGATCTGACTGATAGGAGTATAGCAACACCAGCCTTCCCTCATGGATGATACCGAAAGCCTGGGCAGGTTTTTCATCATGCTGGTGAATCTTTGGTAATCCGTTTTGAAAGGTATATTTCTGATGAAAAACAGGATGATTGGAAGGGAGTTCAATGAGTTCATGGTTCGGAAATACCTTCTTCAATTCCGTTCGGATAAAAACATCCATACCATAATTATCGTCAATGTGCAGGAATCCACCACCAGTGAGGTAATTCCGCAGGTTCTCGGCTTCGGCATCAGAAAAAACCACATTTCCATGGCCGGTCATATGAATAAACGGGTAATTGAAAATGTCCCGGTTTCCGGCTTCCACTGTAACTTCACGAGGTGCTATGCCGGTACCAAGATTTTCATTGCAAAAACTGATAAGATTCGGCAATGAGGTAGGGTTTGCATACCAGTCCCCCCCGCCACTATACTGAAGCCGGGCTATGCTTACACTGCTGTTCTGGGCATTGATGACAGCACTTGTGCCGGTAAAGAAAAGAAGGAAAAGGAACAATAAGAACCGGGTATATTTCATGATCAATATTAAATCTTGAGAAGCCAGCGGTAGCAGGCAATGTTAATGCCTCGGGCAGGGTGAGGAGAATGGGTGAATTTTTATCCTGACTTTTATCGCATTTTTAGTTTTATAAAAATTTAGTCTTGTTATAATATTTAAACCATTTGGCTATCTTCGGTGCATGCAAAACAAAAGAGGCAGCCTGCAAAGGCCGCCTCTTCTAAGTGCAAAGGAGAAAAGTGGGGTCTATTCAATCACAATCTTCTGAACATAGGATGCACTGTTGCCGCTGGTGGATTTTAACACTTCGACATAATAAAATCCCCGGGGCAACGCAGTTGCATCCAGGGTGAGGGATTGCACGGATGCTGGTTGTGCATTCAGTCCCCGTAGCAATACTACCTGCCCAACACTATTCAGCAAGCGGATTTGCAAGTTTCCTCCTTCGGCACTTTTGTGATTGATATTAATTATTCCGTTTGATGGATTAGGATAAATATCCAAAACCTGCGGCTCATACGCCAGGTGGCTTTTGAATATTCCTGTTACCGTAGTAGTGTTCACAAATATTTCCAATCCGGTTTCTTCTTCATTATCCTGGCTCAGATCCACAATCATAGGATCCGTGGTTTTACCAGGAATTTCGGGCCATACTTTATAGCTCATTAAAGGAATATTATCGAACTCGAATTTTCCGGTGGCATCAGTCCAGGTAGATGTGATGGCTTTGTTATTCATATCCAGCAGAAGTACCGATACACCTTCAAGAGGATCGCCAGGTCCGGCTTTTTTATTTGCGCCTTGAGTAACATTTCCACCAATAAACCCAGGCCCTCCGGGATTGGTTCCCTTCAGCAGGTATACAAAAGCATCCGTAAACCAGTTATTCCCGATTTCTATAGAATAAGCCATATTCCAAAACAGGCTCGTATCCATATAAGTGGGCATGTAATCATTGTAATGGCTTGACTGGCTTGTCAGCGCAGCTTTTATCAGGTATTCGCCAGGGGCGATATTATCGAAATAAAACATGCTGTTGGAATCAATGGCTACCGTGTCAACTGCGGTCAGCGTATTCTGCGTGCTGTCAAACTGGATGAGATAGGCAACGCCATGATCAATATTGGTCTGGCCCTGATCTATAAAGTAAACCGTGCCGAGGATATGATCCGGCATGGCAGGAATCACCACCTGCTTTATAAGCGAATCGGTGCATCCGAGTGAATCCCGGAGGAAAAGGCTAACGCTATACGTTCCTGCAGCCGCGTAAGAATGGCCTGGGGCATTGCTTGTGGATGTGTTGCCATCGCCAAAATCCCAGAAATAAGTAGAGTAAAAGCCGGAGGATTTGTTCGCGAAGTGTACCTGATTGCCATACTGGTTAAAATCAAAGTCCGCCTCGCAAGCCTGCGCTTTTGATCCGTTCAAGGTAAAAAAGAATCCGGCTGCTAACAGCAGAATCATTTTAAAAGAAAATCGTCTGATGTGTAAATGTGTCATGATAATATGTTTTTTAATGTTGGCTCAAAAGTATCAGGGATAAAAGCCGGGGCAAACCGCGATTGGTAGATTTCTTACGTATCTATAATTATATATTTCGAAAATATGTGTTCTGAAAAACCGGTAATCAGGAAATAAGTTTAAAAATAATCCAATAATTTCTTACCTGCCTATATTCTAAAATTTCAGATTACTAATTTTGATTTCTCTTCCGTTCAAATTCTTTCCTATTGAAAATTAAACTGTTACTGAACTTACAACTCCGTCCTTCCCAGTTCATTTTTCATTCTCCAGCCAGTTCTCTAAACCTTTTGCAAAACTACGGTCATTGCCGAGGCGGGGGGGTTTATTCTGGCCACCGAGCCTGCCAAGACTTGCCATGTATTGGGAAAATCCCTGACGTTGCACCCGCCTGATCATAAGCGGCTGAAGGATATGGCCGCGGACGAGGTCGTCATAGTAGATGTTTTTTTGCCTCAACTTATTATCAAGCAGCAACCGGAAATCCAGGAGATTCTCCGGTTCTTTCTCAAATTCTATAAACCATTCGTGGTAAGGACTGCTCTCATCCGGGGGAGTAATTTGCGGAGCAACCGTGAATTCATTGACCAGCGCGCCCATTTCCCTGGCGGCTTCGGCAAGCACACTTTCCACCTCCTCTGCAATTACGTGCTCACCAAACGCTGAGATGAAATGCTTGGTGCGGCCCGATACCACCAGACGGTAGGGATCTTTGCTGGTAAATTTTACCGTATCTCCAATATCATAGCCCCAAAGACCGGCATTCGTGTTCAGGATCAGTGCATAGTTTTTATTTAATTCCACATCCCGGATCGTTACGCGTTCAGGATTTTCCTTTCCCGATTCCTCTGCCGGAATGAATTCGAAGAAAATGCCTTTGTTGAGAATAAGCAGCAAACCCTTCTCATCCAGCGAATCCTGAAAAGCGATAAACCCCTCTGAAGCAGGAAAGGTCTCGATAGTATCTGTTTCTCTGCCCATGCTTTCCATCATCCTTTCCCGGTATGGCTGGAAGTTTACACCGCCATGTACCAGCAATTGCAGGTTTGGAAACAGCTCACCCACTTTCTTTCCGGTGCGCTCCTGCAGCCGGTCAAAATACATTTGCATCCAGGGAGGAATACCGCTGATGAGCCGCATATCCTCTTTCATGGTTTCCTCCACGATCCTGTCCAGCTTCTGCTCCCAGTCCTCAATACAATTGGTTTCGTAACCCGGCATCTGGTTTCCTTTGAGCACCTGCGGCACATGATGATTCACGATTCCACTGAGCCGGCCGGTTTTAATTCCGCCTGTTTCACCAAGTACTGGGCTGCCCGAAAGAAAAATCATTTTGCCGTCAAAAAAACTGCTGTTGCCGGTTTTCAGCGCATACATCAGCAAAGCATTCCTTGCGGAATCAATGTGGTTGCTGATGGAATCTTTCGTGATGGGAATATATTTCACACCGGAGGTGGTGCCTGAAGTTTTGGCAAAATAGATAGGACGCCCAGGCCACAGCACATCGCGTTCGCCTTCAATGATCCTGTCTATAAAAGGCCGGAGCCCTTCATAATCGCGAATGGGAACCTGCTTCTTAAAATCCTCATAACTTTTTACCCTGGCCAGCCCGTGTTCCCTGGCAAAGGCGGTTTCACGGCTTTGAGAAAGCAAGTTCCGGAACTGCGCTTCCTGCGTCTGCAAAGGATGACTGCTCCACCTCTTTATATCGCGTGCAAAAACGGCTGCAAGTGCTTTCGCGGCTGCTCCTTTTATTCCCATTAAATCGCTTCTTTGCTGTTCATTTCCTGTTGCAGACGGTTCTTGCTGAACCGGACTTTCCAAAGGCCACGAATATCACCTGCCTTAAACCCGGTTGCACGGTCAGTCGGATACATCAATTCAATGGTCATCAGGTCCAGTTCAGCAATATCCTGCTCCTTCACTCCGTGGCAGTTCAGGCACATTTGCTGGGTTATGATCGGATGATAATATGTGAAGGCATCGGTTTCCTCCTTTAATGCAGGTACTTCTTCTCCCGTTTTCAGTTGAGACTGTAGGATGGAGATCAGCTCCTTTTCATGGCCGCTCGCTTCGTTATCCGGGTTGCGGGGTTTATGGCTGACGCGTGAAATTTGTGCCTCATATTTCTGCGCTAATGGCTGGTGCAGCGTTTCTGCCGCCTCAAAGCAATGAACAAGCGCTTGTTCCACACCACCTTCCTCCATCGCTCCTTGCAGATTGGAGCGCAATATTCCGGCAGCCTCCATGGCAACCTTTTCTCCGAACGCAGCAGCGGCTTTGTCAACCTCTGTACCTGTTGCAAGGTTGCCGCCCATCCGTTCTTTTAGGGAATCCAGCCGCGTTTTGGGCCGGTCAGCTTCCGTGATTTTCTCCTCTTCATTTTCCTTAGGTGCCGAATCGCACGCACCAAGCGCCAGTGCAGAAAGCAGGATCAAGAATGAAATACGTTTCATGGTGTTCTTTTTATAATAAAATTGAGTTTTAAAAGTAAATCCCATCATTAACATTTTGTTTTAAGCCTGAATTTATCGGAATCGAGGTACGTATTTAGGGTTGGTTTTAAATAAATGGTTGAAAAAACAGTTTATGAGCCCCGCTATTTTAATGTTAACTAAAGCCAAAATATTAAGGGCTTCGTACGGACTGTCTGTTATTTTTATTCCAGCTCACCAGAAACACGCCACCCATAATCAGTGCTGCATAAAGCAAATGCCGGGGATAAAGGTTGTAATCAGCAAATACCACCGCGATCAAAG
Organism: Bacteroidia bacterium; assembly: GCA_040880525.1. Classification (NCBI taxonomy): domain Bacteria; kingdom Pseudomonadati; phylum Bacteroidota; class Bacteroidia; species Bacteroidia bacterium. Next base: position 28,735 of record JBBDIG010000055.1, on the reverse strand, counting down.
TTGCAAAAACAGGCTGCAGGTAAATGTAGGAACCCACCACTGACGATTTCACAAACTTTAAGGCCCATGCATTAAGCAGGTAAGCAATGAAGGTTGTGCCCAGCACCACAAATGCTATTTGTGCCCAATGTATGGGTTCCATCTGTGTCCATTTAGCATCCAAAACCTGATTCAGGCCGAAAGGAAGGACCATCAAAGCACCGAAGGTGAAAGTCCAGCGAATGACGGTAAACGGATGATATTTCACCATCATCGGACGAATAAGCACCAGATATATGGCGTAGGATGATGCATTGAACAGTATCAGCAAATCGCCCCACCAGGTGGAAGTATCAAACGATAAGGATGGGCCGGCAATGAGCAGTGCCGCTCCTGACAAACCCAGGAGAACGCCCGCCAGCTTTCTCCACCGGAACTGCTCCTCTTTCAGTAGCGTACCTGCCGTCAACACAATGACCGGAGTTAGCGTCATAATGAGCGAGGCATTGATAGGCGTTGTATGATTGAGGCCATTGAAGAACATGAGCATGTTGGCTGCAACGCCAAAAAATGCACACATTGCCAGGTATGCATAGTCTTTCAGCCCGCGAATTTTTTCCTTTACAAAAATGATCTGTATGAGCGTGAGCATCAGCAGGGCCACCCACACGCGAACCATGATAAAACCGGAAGGCTGAATAAAAGCAGGCATCACCTCTTTTGCCACCGTATAATTGCCTCCATAAATCAGCGACACCCCTATCATGGAGAGATGCACCAGCAGCCATAAACTCTTCTTCGACATAGCCGGCAAAGGTACTTCTACAGCTGCAGGCAGCCTTACCTTTGTGCGCTATGTTTCTGCATTCCCTCCACCTGGATAGCTTTAAAAATTTCCCGAAGGCACGGATAAAATTCCGGCAGCGATTCGTGGTATTTTGGGGTGATAATGGTGCCGGGAAAACCAACCTCCTTGATGCGATCCATTATCTCTCTACCGGAAAAAGCTACTTTAATTATATAGATGCCCAAAACATTCAGCACGGGGAAAAATATTTTATGGTAGAAGGAGAATTGAAGCGGTTGGAAGAAAATGATACGGTGCTGATAGGGCAAGTGCGCGGACGGAAAAAGGTGATAAAGAAAAATCAGGTGGCGGTGCCTCGAATGACGGAACATTATGGCAGGTATCCGGTGGTGATGGTAACGCCTTATGACGTAGATCTGATTACGGGCGGTAGCGAGACCCGCAGAAAATTTATGGATGCTGCGATTTCGCAGGACGATAAGGCTTACATGCAGTTATTGAGTCAGTATGAACGGGCGCTTCAACAACGCAATGCCTTGCTGAAGGATGCTGAAGAAATAGGTCGTCTAAACCGTGAATTGCTGGGGATCTATGATCAGAAACTGCATGAAACCGGAAGTTTGATCTATGAAGTCCGTAGCCGGTTTATTGCTGAGTTTTTACCTTATTTCAGGGAATATGTGAAAGCGATTACCCAAGGCCGGGAAGATGTATCTCTGACGTATCAGTCGCGCCTGCACGAGATGCCGCTGCTGGAGCGGCTGAAAAAGAATCTTCAGCGCGACCTGGCTTTGCAGCGCACTTCCAGCGGAATCCATAAAGACGACCTGGAGTTTACGATTGGAGACCATCCCCTGAAAAAGTTCGGCAGCCAGGGTCAGCAAAAGAGCTACTTGCTGGCGCTGAAGCTGGCGGAATTCAGCTACATAAAAGACCGCAAAGGCTTTCCCCCTCTACTTCTGCTGGACGACCTCTTTGACCGGCTGGACCGGCACCGGGTGCGGCAGCTCATCAGTCTGCTATTTCACCTGGATTACGGGCAGGTGTTCATTACCGATACATCGCTGGCCAGGGTTGAGGAGTACATTCTGCCCGTAGCAAAGGAAGTGGACCTATATCACGTGGTAAAAGGCAGCGTAGCCGAGCAAAGCGCTCACATTTAAAAGCATAAAAAAGCCAGTGACTATTCACAACTTGCTGTTTCAGTTTTTAAAATTATTCAAACCATGAAAAATTTAATTTGGATACTTTCCCTGTTGATGATTATTACAATCTCATGCGGCTCACCTGATTCTGGCGAACAGCGGTCTTCGGAGGATACGGAGGCAGAGAAAAAGAAGGAAAGGAGCCCGAAGAAAGCCCGGTTTGAAATCAGTACAGAAGGCTGGAATGAATATGAGAACCAAGCGTTTGGACTGCGGCTGGTATATCCAAAAGTCTGGAAGGTGATGGAAGACTCCACCACTTTTCCAAATGCAATCATTAATATTTATTCCTCCAGAAGTGAGACCATAATAGAATTGCCCCTGAACGTTCATGCCCCGGCCGGGGCCACTTATGTGGGCATATTCCCGGAAGGTTATGGAACCGAGCTTCCGCGCGGAACGATAAAGAGCCTGCAGGATTGGGACGGGGAAGCTCCCGTAAATTTCTCTTTAAACTTAAAAGAATCAAAAGTGCTGTTGCTGGAAAATGACCGCCAGTGGGCATATTTTCTCAAACCTGCAAAACTACCTTCAGGTTGGAATGAACAGGGATTCATCTTCGCACAAATAGCCGTGGACAGTTTTGAGGCAAAATGTATAGACGGAGTAAGTGGTGCTGAAAAGACATTAGATGAATGTGATGAGATGCAAGGCGATATTTACAGGCGGCATGGAAAATTGCATCGCATGTACCGCATGATCGTTCCTGGAATTTTGCGCTCCATCCATTTTACGGAGGCAGGAAGCATGAAAGGAGCGGGGGCAGAGTAAAAATCCTCCCGGCTTACATTAGAGCGATGTAATCTCCTGTTTTAGTAAATTAATTACTCCTCCGGCCAGGATTACATTCTTTTGCCGTTCACTTAATGAATGTTTCATTTTGCACATGATGTTCTTTCCTTTAACGCTGAGGATGATTTCCTTGTCATTCTTAATGGAGTCGTGTAAGCCATGCAGGACCAGGATGTCTCCCTGTTCAAGTTTGTCATAGTCGTCCGGGTCAGCAAATTCCAGCGGGAGAATTGCAAAATTCACCATGTTCTGCCATCCGATGCGCGCGTAGCTTTTTGCAATGGTAACGGCCTGACCCAGATACCGGGGCGCGATGGCTGCATGTTCGCGGCTGCTTCCCTGGGCGTAATTTTCACCGGCCACTACCGTAAATGCAGAAAATCTTTCCTTCGCTTCCAAAGCTTTCTCATAAAACTGCTGATCTATCTGGAAGTATGAATATTTGCTGATTTCAGGGATATTGCTTCGAAGAGGCAGAACTTGCGAACCGGCAGGCATGATCTCATCTGTGGAAATATTATCACTCATTTTTAGCAATACGGGCACTTCCAATGCATCTGCCAGGGGGGCAAATTCCGGTAAACTCTGAATGTTTGGACCTTTCACCAGTTCCACGTGACTGCTGTCTTCTGGCGGTTCTACCAGCAACTCGTTATTAATGATGATACGATCCGGCTCCACAAACTGCGGATAGCGCATTCCATAAATCTGTTCGAGGTCGCGTGGATCGGTGATCTTGCCGGTCAGCGCAGAGGCGGCAGCCGTTTCGGGGCTGCACAGGTAAACGGCATCTTCACGAGTTCCGCTGCGCCCAGGGAAATTGCGCGGCATCGTTCGCAGGCTGATGCGCCCGCTGGCCGGTGCTTGCCCCATTCCAATGCAGCCAAGACATCCGGCTTGGTGAAATCGCGCTCCGGCATGAATGAGGCTGGCAAAACTGTCTGTGGTTGAGAGATTTTCGATCAACTGCCGGCTTGTAGGATTGATGTCGAATGAAACGTCATTCTGCGTGGTTTTCCCTTTCACGATCTGGCCTGCCATCCAGAAATCGCGCAAGCCTGGATTTGCAGATGATCCTATGACTGCCTGGCTGATACTGCGTCCTTCTACTTCCCTGACTTTTTTCACGTTGCCAGGGCTTCCCGGAAGAGCGATCATGGGTTCCAGTTTGTTCAGGTCCAGTTCATCATTTATATCGTAGCCGGCACCTTCATCGGCCACCAGGTGTATCCAGTCCTGCTCACGGTGTTCACTTTTCAGGAATCGCTTTACTTCATCATCGCTTGGGAAAACGGTGGATGTAGCGCCCATCTCTGTTCCCATATTAGCGATAACATGGCGATCCATGCAGCTCAGGCTATTGAGACCCGGGCCGTAATATTCGATTACCATGCCCCGCGCTCCTTTTACATCATACCGCCTGAGCATCTCCAGCACCACATCTTTTGCGCTTACCCAATCCGGTAGTTTACCTGTCAGCTTCACACCCAGGACTTTTGGCATTTTCATGTAGAGCGGTTTACCTGCGATGGCAAAGGCTACATCAAGTCCGCCAGCACCCAATGCCAGCATTCCAATTGCCCCGGCTGCCGGAGTGTGGCTGTCGCTGCCCGCCATCGTCCGGCCAGGTTTCCCGAAGCGTTCCTGATGTACCGGATGGCTTACTCCATTGCCGGGCCGGCTGTACCAGATTCCAAAACGGCTCGCTGCGCTCATCAGAAAAAGGTGATCATCCGCATTCTTATAGTCGGTTTGCAGCAGGTTGTGATCTACATATTGCACGGATACTTCTGTTTTGGCGCGATCAAGGCCCATAGCTTCCAATTCCAGCATTACCATTGTTCCGGTGGCATCCTGGGTCAGGGTTTGGTCTATCCGCAGCCCGATTTCATTTCCGGGAGTCATGGTACCGTCAACGAGGTGGTCTCGGATCAACTTCTGTGTTACATTCAAGGGCATAACAATTTATTTTTTTGGATTGAAATGATGAAACGGCTGTAATTGAGAGAGGTTCGAATAGTACATGAGTGCCTCATGCCTCGATTCCCGTTACGCGATCTCAGTCAATATTAAATATTTTGCAGATAATTCTTATATTTCCAAGCGCATTCTGATCCAAATCAAAAAAGAAAATATCAATGGAAACTTTAATCCCACAGCAAATTGACAAGGAATTGATTCAAAACTGCCGGTTTTCATCGCAGGATGTCTTGTACCGTCCTGCAGACCGGATCCAGAGAAGAGAGAAGCTTGAAAAGGCCAGGATTCTTGGGAATGGCCATAAGCATAAGGTGCGGATTAAATTTCAAACCACTGAAGGTCAGAAGCAGGTAGAAACGACCGTGTGGGCAGTGACGGAAGAAAATATCATCCTGAAAGGCGGAGTTTGCATTCCCATTTCCTGCATTCTGGAAGTTTCGGTTGACTGATCTGCCGCCTGGTGGATCCTGAAAATATGCCTTTGCCGGTCAGCTTCTTAGCTGGCTTTCCAAATGTGGTCTGCCTCTTCGATATTTTGCAAATCAATAAAAAGCCGGAAATTCTGAGCGGTAGACCGCAGTACATTTGCGGTTCCCGGGGTTTTTCTATAAAACGTCAGGTTTAATTTAAAAAATCTTTAAAAATTTAATGAAGAAATTTCAGCTTTATCTGGTCATTGCAATGAGTGTTTGTGGGTTTACCCTTTCACTGGAATCATGCAGAGAGGCATGTGAAGGCATTGACTGTGGCCCGCATGGAACCTGTGAGGATGGCGTCTGCATTTGTCATGAGGCATATTCCGGTGTTCTTTGTGATCAGGAATTGCCCTGTTTTGAAATAGACTGTGGCCAAAATGGAGAATGCAACAACGGGATTTGCTCATGCAATGAGGGTTATACCGGAGAGCGCTGTGAGATCATTGCCAGGAACAGGTTCATCGGTGCCTGGAATGTAGAGGATTCGTGCAGTGTCGGAGGTTCAAGAATATATGAAGCAGAAATATTGGTAGATTCTCTGCGTCTTGCAGGCGTCCTAATCACCGGGCTGGCGGAGGTTATTGACGATCCCGTTTCAGCGACTATAGATGACGATGAGCTTATAATTACTCAGCAACCGGGAGGGAATGATCTTTTGGTTTCCGGCACAGGAAGCATTTCAGGTGAAATCATTTCACTTGATCTGATGATAGAAAATACGGCTACTTCTTCGGTTGATTCCTGTAAATCTACATGGACCAAATAGCAGGTACCGAATGCAATAAAAAAAGCCCGGTGATTCTTGATGATTCACCGGGCTTTTAATTTAAAGGCTAAAAAGAGATTTACTTCTTATTATTATCGCCTTCGACTTCTTCGTAATCCACATCGGTTACGTCTTCAGTTTTGCCGTTTCCAGCTCCTGAAGATCCGTCAGTTGCTGAATCATCGCCTCCATCGGGCTGGCCCTGATCGGCTCCGCCCTGGGTGCCCTGATACATGTCAGTGGCGGCCGCTTGCCATGCGGTATTAAGCTCAGAAGTTGCTGATTCAATGGCCGAAAGATCTTCGCTCTTATGGGCCTCTTTCAGGCTCGCGAGGGCGGTTTCGATCGTTGCTTTCTTATCAGCCGGAATTTTCTCACCATATTCTTTCATCTGCTTTTCTGTTGAGAAAATCAGTGCATCGGCCTGGTTCAGCTTTTCAATACGTTCCTTAGCTTTTTGGTCCTCATCGGCATGGGCTGCCGCTTCGGCTTTCATTTTCTCAATTTCTTCCTTGCTAAGGCCTGAAGAGGCTTCAATCCGGATTTTTTGCTCCTTACCGGTTGCTTTGTCCTTGGCGCTAACATTCAGGATCCCGTTCGCATCAATGTCAAACGTTACCTCAATTTGCGGGACACCACGCGGTGAAGGCGGAATTCCATCCAATACGAAACGGCCAATCGTTTTGTTCTGGTTGGCCATCGGACGTTCCCCTTGCAGCACGTGTATTTCCACGCTAGGCTGATTATCAGCGGCAGTCGAAAAGGTCTCGCTTTTTTTGGTTGGAATGGTTGTATTTGCCGAGATCAAAGTCGTCATTACGCCACCCAGGGTTTCGATTCCCATTGAAAGTGGTGTAACGTCCAACAGCAACACATCCTTTACCTCACCGGTAAGAACTCCTCCCTGGATTGCAGCTCCTATTGCCACGACTTCATCAGGGTTCACTCCTTTGTGCGGCTCTCTTTCAAAAAAGCTTTTTACTACTTCCTGAACTTTCGGGATCCGCGTAGAACCACCCACCAGTATCACTTCATCAATATCTTTGGCGGTGAGGCCGGCAGCCTTCAAAGCTTCCCGGCAGGGGCCGATGGTCTTTTGGACAAGATTGTCAGACAGTTGTTCAAACTTGCTGCGGCTCAGCTTCTTTACAAGGTGCTTCGGCATGTTGTCCACAGAAGTGACATAAGGCAGGTTTATCTCAGTTTCTTGCGCGCTCGACAGCTCAATTTTGGCTTTCTCAGCCGCTTCTTTCAAACGCTGCAATGCCATTGGGTCTTTCCTGAGGTCAACATTTTCACTGCTCTTGAATTCATCTGCGAGCCAGTTTATAATCGTGTGATCAAAGTCATCACCACCTAGCATGGTATCACCGCTGGTTGATTTCACTTCAAAAACGCCATCTCCCAGTTCGAGGATCGAAATATCGAAAGTTCCGCCACCAAGATCGTATACTGCAATTTTCTGATCGCTGCTCTTTTTATCAAGGCCATAAGCTAGTGCAGCAGCCGTTGGTTCGTTAAGTATTCTTTTTACGGTAAGTCCGGCAATTTCTCCGGCTTCTTTTGTAGCCTGCCTTTGTGAGTCGTCAAAGTAAGCAGGGACGGTAATCACAGCTTCTGTAACGGTCTGGCCCAGGTAGTCTTCAGCGGTTTTCTTCATTTTCTGAAGCACCATAGCTGAAAGTTCCTGCGGAGTATAGTTTTTATCATTGATCTTAACACGAATGGTGTCATTCTGTCCCTCATCAACAGCATAGCTGACGTGGTCTTTCTCTTCCTTTACTTTACTGAATCGTTTACCCATGAAGCGCTTAATAGAGGAGATAGTGTGTTGTGGATTGATGATCGCCTGGCGCTTTGCCGGATCACCAACCTTAATTTCACCATTCTCCAAAAAAGCTACGACAGAAGGTGTGGTTCTCTTGCCTTCACTGTTTGGAATAACCTGGGGTTGGTTACCTTCCATTACAGCTACACAAGAATTGGTAGTTCCTAAGTCAATTCCAATTATTTTTCCCATGTCTCGAGTAGTTATTTTTATTGTTTTAAATAGTCAGTTTTACTTTCGGGGAGGTGGTTATCAATGCCAGTGCCATTGAATATTTTAACTGACAGGCTTGAAGTTCCATAAGTATTTCTGACTAATTGGCAGAATGGAAATGGAATCCGGAAAGCTTGGGGAGTGCAGAAAAACAGGACTGAACTTTTACCGGATAAAATTCAGATCGCGGGTATGGGAACCCAAAATAAGCGAATCTATGCTTTCGTTGCCCAGGCTTGCCGGGGCTGTGGCAAAATGACGGCTTGAGAATACACCGAACCCGTTGCTCATGTTGGTATATTCCGGCTTGCGTTGCACCACTCCTGCAGAAGGTTCATTCAGCGTGATGTAATAATAGGCCTCCGTAGCTCCTGATGCAAACCGGAACTGAATACCGGTAACCCTGCGTTGAAGATCTGCATTTACCGGGATATTGCTGACGATGGTCCTGTAGAAGATTTCTCCATTTATCTGAAGCGTCATTTCCTCTTTAATGGCAGGATTGGAAAGGAGATATTGGCCAAGCCGCCAAACCATGGTTTTTTGTACAACATCCGAAGGATCTGTTTTGGGAAATTCCTCATAAAAAAAATCGCATTCAACGTGATAAAATTTGGCATCCAGCCCGGCAATCCAGCTAAAGCGAATATCACTGTAGCGCCAGAACTGAATCTGCGTTTGCGCATTTCCTGGGTATATAGGGGTGACCGGGTTTACCACAGGAGTGGTAGCCGAGGTTTCATAACCGCTCGTTAAATTCCTGACAAATAATGTATAACTGTGGTCCGTGCTGATGACAACGCCTGGCGGAGTGCGATAAAGATACTGGCCGGGGTAGGAAAATATGCCACTTTCCTTGTTCTCGTTATAAGTGCGCCTGAGGTGAATTTCCCTCGAAATTTGGCCCCGGTCGTTTATCTCCTGCAAAAAAACGCTGAGACTGTCCTGATGATAAAGAGAATCCTGAATGCCTGCCACCTCAATGGCACTGGTGTTCTCATTCAGAAAAGCCTTACTTACTTTTATATAATGAACTGAATCATCAGCATTGAGAAGGCCGTATACTACACTTATCTCTTTCCAGTCTGCATTAACATTGAGGTCGGTTTCACAGGAATAAAAAGGAAGAATAAAGAATAAGGAGCAAATAGTAAGGAATGTGGCTGCGCGCATTAAATCCTGGATTTTTAAAATAAAAAGTGCAAAAATAACTTCAAACGCTGATTGTATGGCTGCCACTTATAGAATCCGGCAGCAGATGAAGTTCGGGATACACTACAAAAGAACGACCTTATTCATTTGCTTTTATAATAATACCGGCAACCAATTGTTAATTTCGGCCCCATAAAACGCATTCCTCCTATGACGAATTACTCCCGCAAAGTCAAAAAAATTACCACCCACGTATTGCAGGAAATGAAGGCAAGCGGTGAAAAGATTTCGATGCTTACTGCCTATGACTACACCCTTGCCCGCATCCTTGACAATGCCGGAATTGATGTATTGCTGGTGGGTGATTCCGCATCTAATGTTATGGCCGGCCACCGGACCACGCTGCCCATTACGCTTGATCAGATGATCTATCATGCGGCATCGGTGGTGCGCGCTATCAAGCGGCCGCTGGTAGTGGTGGATCTTCCGTTCGGCTCCTACCAAGGAAATTCAAAGATCGCCCTTGAAAGCACCATCCGGATTATGAAGGAATCAGGCGCTCATGCGGTGAAGATGGAAGGTGGCAAAGAAATCAAAGAATCGCTGGAGCGGATTCTTTCTGCCGGAGTGCCTGTGATGGGACATTTGGGCCTCACTCCCCAATCCATCTATAAATTCGGTACCTACACGGTGCGCGCAAAGGAAGAAGAAGAAGCGCAGAAACTTATTGAAGACGCCAGGATCCTTGAGGAAACCGGATGTTTTGCCATTGTGCTCGAAAAGATACCTGCCGTGCTGGCCAAAACCGTCACGGAATCGCTAACCATTCCGGTGATAGGAATAGGTGCCGGGGCGGATGTAGATGGACAGGTGCTCGTGCTACATGATCTGCTTGGCCTCAACAAGGAATTCAACCCGCGGTTCCTGAGACGGTATATGAATCTGTTCGATGATATAACCACGGCCGTGGAAAAATATATTGAAGACGTGAAACAGCTTGATTTTCCGAATGACAATGAGCAATATTGAGCGTTAGAAATATATTTTGTATATTTTATATCAAAGAAATAAGATTTTCTTTTCATATTATAAAATACTCTGATTTCTACCTTATCTTTATCCCCTGCAAAATATTGCCTCTCCGTCCTGAATTACCCGTTTTTGTTTAATGCGGTAATCTATTTTCACTATTTACTCACTATATTTCATTATGAAAAATTTTCAACTTTTCCCCGCAATAGCCACGTTGGGTGCTTTTCTTTTGTTTGGCGGTGATCTGAATGCTCAGGACACTACACAGATGTTTGCCAATCCCGGAACTGGCACCACCCAATTTCAATTGACCAATGCTCAATCGGCCAGTGGTGGTTTTCAGTTGGGCATTGAAGGCAACAACAACATATTTTTCAACCAACTTGAAAGCCAGTCCATATTGTTCAGGACCGGGAGCCAGGAAAGGTTGCGCATTTCGGCAGCAGGAAATGTGGGGATTGGCACCTCTAACCCACTTACTCCACTCCACGTAGACGGCAGGACACGTTTTGGCGGCAGAATAGTGGTGGATGAAGGAGACGGAATTTACTTTGAGAATCCTACTCAAAGCCTTATCATTCGCACGGCCCCGGGGAATATGGCCATTAATGCACATGATGGCAGCCTGGACTTCGGTACGAGGAATCTGACTAAAATTCGCATTACCGGAACTTATCATGAAATAAGGATGGTGGATGGCAGTACAAGCATGGGAACCAATTTCGGATTGCAGGCAATTTCGCCAAATGATACACTTATTCCTTTCGGCATCAAAGCCCATGCAGGGCAAAAGGCGCCTCTCATGGTGATCCAGAATGGTGGAGAAGGCCGGGTTTGGACGGTGGATCATGACGGAAGCCAAGCCATAAAACGCTCATTTTTAAAGGGCTACGCACTTACGGTAGGAGGCGATATAATGGCCCATACCTACAGTTCTTATGCTGATCAAAGAATGCAGCAGCAGCCGGCTCCATTAAATAATGTAATGCAGAATCTCCGCAGCATTAATGGCATTAGCTTCAACTATAAAGGCGCACCTTTCGATAAGTATCTTTTCCCGGCAAAAAGACAGTTCGGACTTCGTACCCAGGAAGTGAGAACTGTATATCCTGAGTTGATTACCATGAATGCCGACAGCTTTTACAGCATAAGTTATCACGGGTTCATTCCGGTTTTGATAGAGGGAATGAAGGAATTGGATTCTGTGCAAACTAAATTTGAAACCAAGATTCAGGAGCAGGAAGACCAATATAAAGTGGTGCTCTCAGAGATTGATGTATTGAAAATGTTAGTAGATTCACTTAAAATCATAATCGAAAACCACACGGGCGTGATGGCTCCGGGAGGAGATGATTTTGATAAACCGATACTTTATCAAAATCAACCCAATCCTTTTACGGTTTCCACAGCCATTAAATACTATCTTCCTTATTCGGTGAATTCTGCTGATCTGTACATTTATGACATGTCAGGAAAGCAGCTTATAAGGAAGAGCATATCGCAGCGGGGCAGTGGCGCGGAAATCATTGATGGAAACGAACTGCAGGCGGGAATGTACATCTACAGCCTGATTGCTGATAATAAGGAAATTGCCAATAAACGAATGATCCTGACAAACTAACCGGTCAGGTGGCCGCCCACCGCTCCGGTTGCAATTCCTTCAGCGATTGGTAAAGATTATTTCGCTGATGGAAATATCTCCTTTGGGGTAGGATACTTTTAGCTCCTCTACATTCTTATTACCATTTAGGTAAAGCGTGAACTTTCGCTCTATTGGTGTATCCCATAAAAAAACCGAGAATGAAACTGAGTGAATCGTACCATCTTTATATGTGGATTCGCAATATTCTTCGGCATTAATGAGATATGTGGAAAACTCTCCGTTGCGTTTTTTCTGATATACAAAATAATCATCGCTTTCAAATACAGATTTTTCTTTGAGAGTTTCAAAGTTACCAGCGCTGTCAGCCACCAGCGCCTTGTTAAAGGTGGTAAGAAAGTGTGGAATGTCTGAAGGTTTGCAAGCCCGCTTTTCAGTTTGAGCGTGAGCAACCGGCAGGCTTAAAATCGAAGCTGTCAATAAAAACAGCAGGCACGTCAAAATCAATCTGTCCATTACATAAAGGTATTTAAACAAAACCTTTCTCAAAATTATCATTACATCAATAGGGATAAAAATTCCTATCAGACATCGTACCCGAAGTTCTTCAGGAACACAGGCTTTTCCCGCCAGTTTTCCCTCACTTTTACGAAGAGCTTAAGAAAAACCTTTTTATTGAAAACCTCCTCAAGTTCTTTCCTTGCGGCTGTCCCCACACGTTTCAGGGCTTCACCTTTGTTGCCGATTACAATGGGCTTCTGGGACTGCCTGTTCACGATAATTTCACCTTCTATCCTTATAATGGCTTCTTCTTCTTTAAATTCAATTACGTTCACTTCAATGGAATAAGGGATTTCCTGCCTGAACTGCGTAAAGATCTTTTCGCGTACCGTTTCTGAAACTAGGAAGCGCTCGCTTTTATCCGTATACATTTCGTGAGGATAATAAGGTGGATGCTCAGGAAGATGGTCTATAATTTTATCCAGCAACTTCTGCAGGTTGAAGGTATGAAGGGCAGAGATGGCGATAACTGCGGCTTGCGGAAATTTCGCCTCCCAATCCCTGATTAGCGCCTCAAGCTTCGGCTGCTCTGTCAGGTCAGCTTTGTTGATCACCAGAAAAAGCGGCACCTCCAGGCGCGAAAGCCGGTCTGCGAAATCCTCATGGTCAGCCGGAGATTCTGTAGCCTCCACCATATAAAGCACGATATCAGCATCTTCCAGCGCAGCCGAAACATACTTCATCATGCTCTCCTGCAGCAGGTAGCGCGGTTTCATAATGCCCGGTGTATCCGAAAATACGATCTGGTAATCCTCACTATTCAGGATGCCCATTATGCGCTGCCGTGTGGTCTGCACTTTGGGCGTTACGATGGATACTTTTTCGCCAACCATCGCATTGATGAGCGTTGACTTCCCTACGTTGGGCTTTCCGATTATATTTACGAATCCTGATTTGAATGGCATAGCCGGCAAAGATAGCTGGGGTAATGATTGTTTGCAGAATTAACTGCTGGGAATGAGGGTTGTTCGTAGAAGATTGCATTGCAGAATATTCACCGGTTTTTGAAGGCGTGTGCAGAACAAATTTTCATAAATCATCAGTAATAAAATGAAAAGGACAAATTCACTAATCTTTGAATTCAACATTTGGTAAAGAATTCAGCAGACGTTAAAATCTGTTAAAAAATATTTAAAGCTGAAAAACTGCCGGTTGCCACAAAATTTCGTTGTCTGATTTTTGCCAAACCCGCCCGCTGAATACATTCTGGCATCGGCTGTCAGAATTTCAGTTCTTTAAATTGAGGATTATAAGTTTGTACATTAATCTTAATCAGAAATAATTTTTCATGGAAACCATTGAAACAGGAATAGATATTCAGGCGCTCAATGAGCGAATTAAGGAGGAGAGCGCATTTACCGATCTCATCCTGATGGAAGTCAGCAAAAAGATAATAGGGCAGAAGTACATGATAGAGCGGCTGCTGATCGGGTTGCTTTCCAACGGCCACATTCTGCTGGAAGGTGTGCCGGGGCTGGCCAAGACGCTTGCCATCAATTCCCTGGCAAAGGCCATTCATGCCAAGTTCAGCCGGTTGCAGTTCACGCCCGATCTGCTCCCTGCTGATCTTATCGGTACGATGATTTATAACCAGGCAAAACAAAGTTTTGAGGTCAACAAAGGGCCTGTATTCGCCAACTTCATTTTGGCTGACGAGATAAACCGGGCACCTGCCAAAGTACAAAGTGCATTGCTGGAGGCCATGCAGGAGCGGCAGGTAACCATCGGCAACCATTCATTTCCGCTGGATGATCCGTTTCTCGTCCTTGCTACACAAAACCCTATAGAGCAGGAGGGAACGTATCCGTTGCCCGAGGCGCAGGTAGACCGCTTTATGCTGAAGGTAGTGCTGGATTATCCCAATCAGGAAGAAGAGAAAATGATTATTCGCCAAAATCTCTCAAACAGGCCTGCGGAGGTAAATCAGGTTACAAAACCGGAAGAGATTATCCGCGCCCGTAAAACTGTTCGCGAGGTTTACATGGATGAAAAAATAGAGCAATATATAGTTGACCTCGTATTTGCCACCCGGAATCCTGATAAATACCGCCTCGGCCAGTTGAAGCCGCTGATCAGTTATGGTGGTTCTCCGCGTGCCAGCATCAACCTGGCGCTGGCCGCCAAAGCCCATGCTTTTGTCAAGCGCAGAGGATTCGTAATTCCGGAAGATGTGCGGTCTATATGTTATGACGTGTTGCGCCACCGGATCGGAATCACCTATGAGGCAGAGGCAGAGAACATAACTTCAGAGGGAATTATCAAAGAGATCCTTAACAAAATTGAAGTTCCGTAGATGCGGGCGATGGAGAGGTAAAAGGATGAAAGGTTCTATTTAATAATTAAAATAATGAACAGGAATATAAAGCTGGGGAGAAATGCCTCCTTGAGGGTTCGAAGGACTCCGGACTATTTCGGAGGGGCAGGAGGGTGTCGGTGGAGCAAATCGTTACGGTTACTCACTGCGCGGCAAACACCCCCCTGCGCCCCCCTCAAGGGGGGATTAACGTTTGCTTACGCAAACTTTCCTGAAACTGAGCTTCCTGAAACAGACCTTCCTGACGCAAACTTTCCTGAAACAGACCTTCCTGACGTAAACATAATGGCCGCTATTCTTTATGTGGTTTCCTTTAATTCTGTTCAAATATTTAATTGTTAAAATGGAAACCCAGGAGCTCATTAAAAAAGTAAGGCGCATTGAAATTAAAACACGCGGGATCAGTAATCAGGTCTTTTCCGGTGAATATCACAGCGCGTTTAAGGGGCGCGGAATGTCTTTTAGTGAGGTACGGGCTTACCAATATGGTGACGATGTCAGGAATATTGACTGGAACGTGACGGCCAGGTTCAATCAGCCATTTATTAAAATATTTGAAGAAGAACGGGAATTGACGGTTTTGCTGATGATAGACGTAAGTGAATCCTCTTTTTTCGGAACGTCCGTGCAAATGAAAAATGAGCTTATTACAGAAATCTGTGCGGTACTTTCATTTTCAGCTATTACGAATAATGATAAAGTAGGCGTAATATTTTTCAGCAGTAAAATCGAGAAATTCATTCCGCCAATGAAAGGGAAGACGCACATCCTGCGGATTATCCGGGAGCTGCTGGAAGTGAGGCCAACCGCTAAAGGCACTGACATTGGCGAAGCCCTGAAATTCATGAATAACGTAATGAAAAAGCGCAGCATCGTTTTTCTCATCAGTGACTTTATTGACCACAATTACGAACAGCCGATTAACATTGCATCCCGCAAGCATGACATTGTCGGCATAAAGGTGTATGACGAGCGGGAAAAGACATTGCCTCAAATGGGCCTGATAGTAATGACCGATGCCGAAACCGGTCAGGTAATGATGATTGATACCGGCAGTGAAAATATCAGGAACCGCTACGCACGATATTATGCGGAGCATGATATTTATTTCCGCGAAATTTTCAGAAAATGCGGCTTGGATATTTTAAAATTAAGAACGGACCTGCCCTACATCCGCGAGCTCATGAATTTCTTTAAAAAAAGGGAGGTACGCAGGTGAGGCTGATAAATATGAGAATTGGTTTATTCTTAATATTAATGCTCTGTCCGTTTCTCTTACCGGCACAGGAACCTTTCCTGGAGGTGACGCAATACCAGGAAAAAGCGGAGATTGGTGATCAGGTAGATATTTATATTAAACTCCGGCAGTCAGAAAACCTGGTGGTAAACTGGCCGGATGTAAAGGAATCCATTGAAGGGCTGGAAGTATTGCACATCACCGGCATTGATACTGCAAAACAGGATGGCCAACTGGTGCTCACCCAGGCAATCAAAGTAACGGCATGGGATTCTGGTGCTTATAAAATTCCCTCGCTGCCATTCAGTTATTCAATAAAGGGCGACACCGTCCTTAATACAGCAAATTCTCCCGAAAGCATTATTACCTTCACCCGTTTGCCAATTGATACAAGCCGGGCTATTGCACCCATTCAGGAACCCTTGGATGTTCCCTATACTTTTGAAGAATTCCTGCCTTACATTCTTACCGGTGTGGCCGTTTTAATTTTAATTATTACAATATTTTTATTAATACGGCATTACCGGAAACCAAAGGAAAAGATAGTAAAACAGCCGCCACCTATCCCTGCGCATGTCTGGGCACTTGAAAAATTAAAAGAACTGGAAAATTTAAAGCTGTGGCAAAATGGTGCAATTAAGGAATATTATATTTCACTGACGGATATTTTCCGGCACTATGTGGAGCGGAGGTACAGCATCAGGGCGATGGAGTCTACTACAGGCGAGTTGATGGCAGACTTGAAAGACCAGAAGGTGAAGCGTGAATTGCTGGAGCAGGTGGAATACATGCTGCGCGAAGCCGATATGGTAAAATTTGCCAAAGCCACTCCGCCTGAAACCGACCACGTGCAGAATCTGGAAATTGCCTTCAGTTTTGTAGAAAAAACAAAGCGCAGGCCTGAACCGCAACCTGCCCCTGAAGCAATAATTGCGGAAGAAGAAACGCAGGAAGACGAAATTAAAACAGATACGAGGTGAGCTTTAACTACGAATATGCAAACCCGGAGTTTTTCTATCTGCTACTGCTCGTGCCGCTGTTCATTGTTTGGTACATAGCACGCAGAAAAAAACAACTGCCGAAAGTGCGGATGAGCAGCCTCCAGGCGTTCGCAGGAGTGGGCCGAGGATGGAAGCCTGTGTTTTATCACAGCATGTTCCTTTTCCGGATCCTTGCCTTTTCGTTGCTCGTGGTGGCCCTGGCCAGGCCGCAAACGGTGGATGAGAACGAAAAGATCACGACAGAAGGAATTGACATTATGCTGGCCCTGGATGTTTCGCCAAGCATGTTGGCCCAGGATTTTGATCCTGATCGCCTTGAGGCAGCCAAGGCGGTCGCGTCAGACTTTATCAGCGGACGGCCCAACGACAGGATTGGCCTTGTAATTTTTGCTGCCGAAAGCTTTACTCAATCACCCATCACCACGGATCATTATGTGCTGCGGGACCTGCTCCAAAAGGTGCGCAGCGGCTGGCTGGAAGATGGTACCGCAATAGGCATGGGCCTCGCTACCGCTGCTGACAGGCTCAAAGACAGTGAGAGCAAAAGCAAAGTGATTATTCTCCTCACAGATGGTGAGAACAATAGCGGCTCTATTGATCCGAAAACGGCTGCCGAAATTGCTGCACGCCTGGACATCCGTGTTTATACTATTGGAATTGGCAAACGAGGACACGTAAATATTCCATACCGCGGCCGCGATGGAATTACCCGCACTCAAAGAATAGAAGTCAGGATTGATGAAGAACTCCTAAACGATATAGCTGCTACCACTGAAGGCCGGTATTACCGCGCCACCGATGAGCGCAGCCTCCGTGAGATTTACAATGATATTGACCAACTCGAAAAATCCGAAATCGAGATTGCAACTTCTCAACGCAAAACCGAGGAATTTCACCTGTTTGCGTTGTTGGCCGGCTGTTTCTTTTTTGTTGAAGTATTTAGCCGGTTTGTATTTTTTAAAACAGTTCCTTAATATTTTAATAAATGTTTTCTCAGTAAAAAATTTTAAGTTAAAATAAAAAGTAAATTTAAATAAAAAATTAAGATGATTAATTATTTGAAAATAAATTAAAAGAAATGGATATTCTTCGATTTGAAGACATAACTTATCTGTATGGCCTGCTGGCAATACCGCTGTTGCTGGGATTATTCCTGCTCTTTATGCTTTGGCGCAGGCGTGCAATAGCGCGCTTTGGCGATAAAAAACTGGTGCAGCGGCTGGCCCCGGAAGCATCAACCGGGCTTCATATCATTAAAATTATCCTGGTGTTGCTGGCCGGGACTTTCCTGGTATTGGGGCTGGCAAACCTGCAAATAGGAAATAAACTGAAGGAGGTGGAATTGCAGGGCGTTGATGTGGTAATTGCGCTTGACCTCTCCCGCAGCATGAATGCCACGGATGTAATGCCCAGTCGCCTGGATCTGGCCAGAAACTACATCAGCAAGTTGCTGGACCGCCTGCAAAACGACCGCGTAGCACTTATCGTTTTTGCCGGCAATGCGTATGTGCAAATGCCGCTGACCTCTGACCTGGGAGCTGCGCAGTTATTTCTCAGTTCATTACAAACAGATATTATTCCCTCGCAAGGCACGGCTATCAGCGAGGCGCTTGCGCTGGCCGGGAAATCATTCTCCGGTGAAGAGGTCAGAAATAAAGTGATTATTGTGGTGAGCGATGGAGAAAACCATGAGGGAGATGCCATAGAGGAAGCCGGAAAGCTTGAAGAGCAGGGCGCCAGGGTTTATACCGTAGGATTGGGATCCGCCAATGGTTCGCCTGTACCTGCTTCGCCCGGAAGCAGTACTTTTTTGAGAGACAAAAATCAGAATATAATATTTTCAAAGTTGAATGAAGAAATGCTGGTGGAAATTGCAGACGCAGGAGGAGGAGAATATTATCGCCTTACGAATGCACAGGAAGAAGTGGATGCCATGCTGACCAGTATAAATGAACAGGAGAAAAATACACGGGAAACGCAGGTATTTGCAGATTATGAGGATCAATTTCAATTCTTTCTGGCAGCCGCTTTGCTTTTTTTAGTGGCCGAATTTTTTGTGCCTTTAAGAAGATTAAAACCTAAAACTTCAGGCAATTAAATCAAATGAAAAATAAAGAAATAATAACCGCGATATTTTTTGCATCGGCCATGCTCTTTTCTTTGGTTGCATCAGCGCAGAAGGAGCGGGGCGTCATTCGCGAAGGCAATAAAATTTACCAGGATGGGGCCTACGCAGAATCTGAAACCCAATACCTGAAAGCGTTGAGCATAGACTCTACACAGGAACTGGCGCAATTCAACCTGGGAGACGCCCTCTATGAGCAGGGACGTTATGAAGATGCTGCAGATCGTTTCGCGCAGGTAGCGGGGAAGTCAGGATCAGATGACATTAAAGCGAAAGCACATTACAACCACGGCAATGCGCTGCTGGAGCAACAGAAATATGAGGAAAGCATCGAAGCTTATAAGCGTGCGTTGCGGCTGAATCCTGATGCTCACAATGCAAAATATAACTTGAGCTATGCGCTGGAAATGCTCAAAAAACAACAGGATCAACAGGATCAGGATAAGCAGGACGATGAACAGCAGGAACAGGAAAAACAGGATCAGGATTCAGAAAATGAACAGGATCAGCAAGATGATGGAAAAGGTGAAGAAGACAAAAAGGATCAGCCTGATAACGGAAAAGAGAATGGAGAACCTGACAAGGAGGGAAAAGAGCAGCAACCTGCGGAGGGAGCTAAAATTTCGCAGGAAGAGGCTGAACAGATATTAAAAGCGCTGGAAAGCCAGGAAAAAGAGGTGCAGCGTAAAATGCTTTTAAAGCAACAAAAAGAATCCAGACCAGTAAAAACGGAGAAGGAATGGTGATAGAAATGCGAAAGTATAGCTGGTTTTTGTCTGCCATATTACTGTTCATAACGGCACCGCTGGATGCCCAGATCACCGGTTCAGTGGACAAAACGAAAGTGGGTACCCGTGATGTGCTCACACTTTCGTTTACGCTGAAAGGCCGGGTTGAGGGATATGATCCGCCATCATTGCCCTATTTCCAGGTAGTCAGCGGGCCAAATGTTTCCAGCAGCATCCAGATCATCAATGGCCGCAGATCCGATTCCAAAACCTATTCTTATGTATTGCGGCCGCGTCAGGCCGGAACTTTTACCATTGGCCCGGCCAAAGCAAAAGTAAATGGTGAGGAGGTGCAGACCGAACCCATTCGTATAGAGGTAGTGGAGGGCAGCACTTCCGCTTCCGGCCAGGAAGGCCGCGAGGAACAGCCTTCAGGCAGCAGTGGTGACGATTTATTCATAAGAACCACGGCCAGTAAAACCACCGCTTACCAGGGAGAACAGATCGTGGTTTCTTTTAAGCTTTACAGCGCCAAGCCACTTGTTGATCTGGCTCCGATGGATTTTCCTTCATTTCCGGGTTTCTGGGCCGAGGATTTTGAACGGCCGCGTGAATACCGCGTGCAGGAGGAGGTTTACAAGGGCAGACGATTCCAAACCATTGAAATAAAGCGAACCGCCATATTTCCGGAAAAAACCGGTTCTCTAGAAATTGAACCTATGCAGTTGCAGGTAATGGTGCGGGAGCCGGGTAACCGCAGAAGCTTTTTCGATGATTTTTTTGGCAACAGCCGGAATGCGAAATATGAGGTAAGGAGCAATATCCTTAAAATAAATGTGAAGCCTTTACCATCTGGAAAACCTGAGAGTTTTGCCGGACTTGTGGGGACTTTCAATTTAAATTCAACCATTGATAAAACAGAAGCAAAAACAGGTGAGGGGATTACTTTAAAATTTAACTTTAACGGAACCGGAAATATTAAAAAACTCAATCAACCGGAATTAAAACTTCCCTCGGATGTGGAGGTATTTGATCCGCAGGTGGAGCAAAAGTTGAACAACCAGGGCAGCCAGATCACGGGTTCCAAGTCGTATGACTTTTTGCTGGTTCCGCGAAGAGCCGGGGAATACACCATTGCTCCGCAGGAATTCAGCTACTTCGATCCCGGCCAGGAACGTTACATCACCATGCGCTCTCCGGAATTTAAGCTGTATATAAGCCAGGGAGAAAAAGATGCAGCCGGCCCAATTCCATCCGCTAAAAAGAAGGACGTGGAAACGCTGGGAGAGGATATTCGTTACATCAAAACTGGCGAAGCTGAACTTGAAAAGGAGGGAAACTATTTCTTCGGTTCGCCTGCATTTACTGCCGGAGTTGCGGTTCCGGTTGTGCTGATGGGACTATTGCTGGTTTATAAACGAAAAAGAAAAGAGGAAAGCCTTGATGGGGCCGGGATGCGCAGGAGAAAGGCCACGACCATCGCGAAAAAACATTTGAAGAAGGCAAATGAATTCCGGGAAACGCAACAGCAAGAGGAATTTTATACAGAGATCAACACTGCCCTGATGGGATATTTAAAAGATAAACTCACCATTGGCGCTGCGGATATGGACAGGGAAAAGCTGCAGGAAATGCTGGCGCTACGTGGAGTGCGGCAGGAAAACATCGAACAACTGTTGCAGGTAATGAACCATTGCGACTTTGCCCGTTTTGCACCCACGCCTTCCGGAGACATGCACAACACATACACACAAACCGTTACCCTCATCAGCGATCTTGAAGAGCAATTAAAATGAAGAATATTATAGCTTTATTCTTATTTATAATTACAGCGATTTCGGCTTTTGCAACGGAGCCGGAAAGTGTTTTTATTGAAGCCAATGAGCTTTATAAAAGTGAACAATTCCAGGAAGCAGCAGAAAAATATGAGGTAGTATTGGATAAGGGATATGCGTCAGGAGTGCTTTATTATAATCTTGGCAATGCATATTACAAACTGGAAAATTATTCCGCAGCTATTCTTAATTATGAGCGGGCACTGAAAACCGGCAGCGATGATGAGGATATTCAATTCAATCTGGAAAAGGCGAACCAGATGATAGCGGATGAGGTGCAGCCTGTGCCGGAATTGGCAATAGTGACCGGCTGGCGCAATCTTGTAAATACGCAATCTTCCAAAGGATGGTCGTTGTGGGCGCTGACGCTTTTATGGGCGGCTTTTATTGTTTTCGGTATTACTCTGTTTATAAGAAAGCGCAAGGCAATTCGCGGCCTGCGCATTACAGGAGCCGTTGTGCTGGTATTTAGCATTTGTTTATTTACGCTGGCCTGGCAGCAATATCAGGCAGAAACTTCCGGGAATTTCGCGATCATCTTTGCTCCCACCGTCTATATGAAAAGCTCCCCCGATGCCGGCAGCACCGACCTCTACCTCATCCACGAGGGCATAAAGGTCGAGATCACAGATGAACTGGAAGGCTGGTCAGAAGTCCGCCTGGCTGATGGGAAGAAGGGTTGGGTGAAGCAAGAGGAGTTTCGGGTGATATGAAGGGATGTTCTGGCTTTGCTCAACATAGTAACACAGGATTATAACAATAAATAGATTTTTTAAATATTTTGTTTTAACTGCATTAAACCTGGCAGGAGCAGCGGGCCGGGCCATAAACTACACCTCACCCTGTAACCACGGGTGAAACGGATTATGACGAAAAACTAGAAATTGACAATAACAGGATTAGCGTGAATATAATTTGCTTTTTGATCTACCAGGTTATTAGCTCCATAGTTTAATGGGCTTGTTGTGGAGTTGCCAAAATTGCCACAACGGAAAACTCATGGACAGGCTCCACAGGCGTGCGCCAGCACGCGCCCTGCGAGGCACGCGTTGC
The DNA here is from genome assembly GCA_040880525.1 of Bacteroidia bacterium. Taxonomy (NCBI): domain Bacteria; kingdom Pseudomonadati; phylum Bacteroidota; class Bacteroidia; species Bacteroidia bacterium. The sequence goes on along the minus strand of JBBDIG010000055.1, from coordinate 6,050 downwards.
GTTATCGCTAAACGCTCACCAAAACGGGGAGGTTTCATGCAGCCAAGCAAACCTCCCAAGTGTATTGCAACATTGGAAAGCTATAGAATAAGAGCCTTTCTCTGCCCTTTTTAGTGGTAAGTGGAATTGATGTAAGTAGAGTTATTCGATTGGAATTTCCAGATAACCGCTGCAATATGCAAGTTATCCTCGTTCCAGTCTGAGGGCAATTCTAGGCTTGCTTCTGAAATGACTAGTGTCCCCGCAGCCGGATCCTCAGCCAGGAGATCTCCGGAATGATGCCCGGAAGCCGTGCCTCTTAGCACAAACCGGTGCTCAAACTCATTTGTGTAGTTGCCATTGCCGGTGTATTGGTAGTATTTCTTTTTATCCTCCATCACGTATATGGCCAAATTGTATCTCCCGGAACCTTTTTCAAAGAATTCAGTGACACTACGAATTTTAAGCACGCCATCCGAAATGCTGTGGGTAAAATCCACATTGGCTACAGGAGATTTCGCAACTCTCGAATCAATGAGTGACTGCACCTGGTTAAGGAAATTGTCATATTGTGTAGAACTAAATGTGATTTGAGACTTACCCTCAGCCAAAGTGGGATACCGCGAAATCTTCAAATTGGTACGCAGATAATTGGCGGTTTCGTTGTAAAAAGAATCTTCCAGCATGGAGTAAACCGAAACCGGTACTACATGCTCCTTATTGTTGAGGTACAGATCACGAATAGCGGGGGTAGCCCATTGTGCATTTTCCGGGTTAAAAATAGCTGTAAAGCTGAGGAGCAATGATTTACTCTTCTCCTGCACATAGCGGCAGCTACCATCATCTTTCTTTGCTTGTTCATTATAATTGACGGCTTGTGAATCCAGACATCCTGCATTGACTTCAGGCTCTTTAGGTATAGGGTCATTTTTAGAGCAGGAAATGATGACGAGTGTTAGCAAAACTGCGAATAAAATGTTGAGATTTTTCATAATGTTATCTTTAGGCAGATAAAAATTGTTTGAAAGACAAAGATAGCAGAATAAATTATTCCGCAGAGAAGCAACTACTGGTGTAAAGAGCGGTAGTTGTTTGCTTTACGAACCGCCCAGTACGCGAACCGCTTGGTTTATCCTGACCAATGGAAGGATCGGGTGGTGTGAGATGTTCTCCCCGTCAGCTACCGCTGGCGGGGCGGGCTACTCGATTGGCGGTAGTTTTTATTATTTTCGGTCAATTGTTAAGTCCTTTTTTTGTCGATTAATTCTTGCTTGATGTGAACGCCCTAAGTTTTTTGCTTTCTTAACCAATCTCAAGTTTGCTTTATCTCTATGATAATTTTTAAAATTTTCGGCAAGTTCAACGTCTGTGAAATGATAAACTCCGTCCATAATTTCTGTGTATTGAACAGCATTTATGTCAATTCTATGAACTTCAATAAATCTGTCAGCAATTACTGAAAACGTATTTGGTAGTCGATGGTCAACATTCAATTCTTCCCATTTACATAATTCTCCCGTTTCTTGGCATTTCACTTCACCTTTGGTTGAGAACTTTTTAAAGTAAGCCAATTTAACATTTCTTAGGTCTTCGCTTATTGTTTCACGACAGGTTTTATTGAATTTCGCTAACGGTTTAGACTTTCCATTTATACAATTTAAATAGGAAAAAATTTCTTTAGAGCCGTCTTTCCGCGTTAATTCAAAGCATTTTGTTTTATAACGGACTTCAATTACTTGAATGCTTTCAATTCCACATCCAATTTTCTTTTCTTTATCAGGACGAAATTCAATTAGTCCAACCAAGTCTCGAAAATCATCTTCGTTAACTTTATGTGGCGGTTCATATGAATTCAGTATCGCTTTATAATAGTTAAGAGCGTCTTTCTTGTACTTAAATTCTTTATCTCCGATTATCATTTTCGGTTCTTTTTAAATTAATGCCAACGGTTGTATAAACAACATGTTGTTTATACCCACTATGGTTTCAGTTGTCTAAAAATCTCTTAATCAGGTCAATAGAATTAGTTTTCATTTACAGGACATTTTTAGGTATGCTTAAGACCAACAAGGAATATGACTGCTCAATTCACCACCTTCCCCGGATTCAGCACCCCCTTCGGATCAAACACCTGTTTGATCTGTCGCATCAAATCTAATGAAGTCTTGTCAAATACAATGTCCATGAATTCCTTTTGTACGTAGCCGATGCCGTGCTCTCCGGAAAGTGTGCCGCCCAGGGATACGACCAGTTGGAAGATTTCGCGGATACTCCCGCTTGGCTCCAGCTATGTGACGGCTACGTTTTGCAGCCTCTGGCTGTAGTTATTAGAATAGGCCCGCCCCAAAACTTCCATAATCTTCAGTGGGCTTTCATGGTAAGCACTGCTCAAGTTCCAGAATTCCGGCAACACAACTTTTCCTGCTTTCACTGGATTCAAGAAATTGTGAGGAAGTGAGGATGGTTGGTATTTGCTCTTCTTAGTTCAGACATGGGCTGTAATGCCATAAACTTCGGTAATAGGCCGCAAAACATCATCGTCACCCGGCACAGCTGGGGGATTCTCAAGCCGGCCAAACTTTGCCAATGAGTGCAATTTTATCACCCCGCCACCGATAATGATGTTGCATATCTTATTAGTCAGGTTTCGGCTGACAATTGGACTATAAGAAATCATTTTTTCAAAATAGAATTATCCTTTGTATCATTGTAGTCAGGTTTTAGCTGACTATTTTACTATGCAGAATAAGAACATATCAACTCAATCAAGCGAGCTATTGGGGTATTTCAATAAACTTGAGCAAGATTGTTTTAACTATAGTGAGGCAAGAAAGGCACTTCCAAATTCCAGGGCAAGTGCATTAAAGGAATTGCTAAGTGATATGGTCAGGCGTGGACTTTTAATGAGACTCAAAAGAGGCCATTATTGCCTGATTCCCTATGAGCAGGATCCGGAAACATTCATGCCCGACTGGCATTTATTGGCTGAGCCCTTGACCAAAGGAACCGATCACTATATTGGGTACTACTCTGCGCTGCAAATCCACAACCTGATTACCCAGCCTTCATTAAAGGAACAAATTGTAGTCGCCAAACAACAGCGCCCAACACGAATAGAGATTAAAGGGGTATCCTTTCAATTCATTTATCACAATAGCGAACATTTCTTTGGGGCAAAAAAGACATGGATAGACAGCTTTCATAAAGTATTCTGCTCAGATCTGGAAAAAACCTTTGTTGACTGTCTTTTCAAACCGGATTATGCTGGGGGGATAGTTGAAATTGCACGTGCGCTTTACCTTTCAAAAGACAAATTAAAGTTCAATAAGCTCTTGGAATATACTGAAAAATTCAATTCTCAGGCGGTCATAAAAAGACTTGGTTTTTTATTGGAAATACTGGACATCAAAACGGACATAACCGAAAAACTCCAGGAATCAAAAACAGCTTCTTATGTGGTTTTGGACACGGAATTACCTAAGCAAGGAAAACGAATCAGTCGTTGGAGCATTCAACAAAATTTGGAAACGGAAACCATTAAATCTGCTATTTACACATGATTAAGCCCGGAGAAATACAGAGCAAAGCCCGTGAAGTGGGTGTCCGCGATCAGCAGATTGAAAAGGATTACATCCTTTCATGGATATTGGAAGGTGTTGCCCAACATGAAAACCTTGCTAAGTCAATTGTATTCAAAGGTGGAACTGTGTTAAAGAAAGTGTACTTTGAAGACTATCGTTTTTCTGAGGATTTGGATTTTACCTTACTGGATGATACTATTTCCAATGAGCAAATTTTTGAATGGTTTGCGGTTGTTTTTGAATACATAAAGGAAGAAGCCAACATTCCGCTTGAAATAATTTATGACAATGAACACGAAGATGGCGGCATTAATTTTTACATCAGTTATATAGGTCCGCTGGGCGGTCAGGGGCATAATAAAAAAGTAAAGGTTGATATTTCCCGCAGCGAAAAACTGGTTTTTGAGACCGCTAACAAAGATGTCATCGTTTCTTATTCAGACCAGGAAGAGCATCAATTACTCTCCTATTTGCTTGAAGAAGTATTGGTTGAAAAATTACGTTCGGTCATGCAGCGGATGCAAGCCCGGGATTTTTATGATATTTGGTATTTACTGGAAATTCACGGAATGGACAGCGGTTTTTTCACAAATGAATTCCGCACGAAATGCGAGCGTAAAGATTTAAATCCAGCCGATTTTCATCATAAGTTGGAACAACGGTTACCCCAATATAAAGGACGTTGGCAAAAATCAATGGCAGACCAAATACAAGACCTGCCCGACTTTGAACAGGTAGAAAGAGAAGTTATGCGACATCTAAAGAAATTTGAATTGTAATGGCCAGCAAGGAAATAGAGAATAATGTTATTCAGGTCATTAAAAATTTTTCGCAAGAAGAATTCATCTATGACTTGCTGTGTGTGCCCGGCATGGGCAAAGGTATCGAAGATACCTAATATTTCCAGAGGGTGAAAGTCCCTTGTCCCGCTAGTTAGTAGGCGGGATTAGCCCCGTAATAAATCCGGGATCTTCGACAAGCCGCAAAGCTTGCTCCGTACTTTTTAGTCGGGGGTGGTTTCCCGGGAGGGAGGGATTGAAGGAAGCGAAACGGGCGGCACCATAGCACCGAAATAGAACAAGACAGTAGAAACCTCCAAAGGAGGTAATTCCCCCTTGAGGGGCAGGGGGTGTAAGTGGCCTGGATAGCCCAATGACTGATATATCATACTGTCATTGCGAAGGAAATCATGGAGCGATAGCGGAATAAATTGCCTGTGATAACCTGCCGCTAAACGTACCGCTTTGGGCTGAGGACGAAAAGGACACGCGCCACAGGCGCGAGCTGGGGATAAGCTACACGGATATATCCCTTCTCCCGCAATGACCGTCATTCTGATCGGAGCGATAGCGAAGAGAAGAATCTGGTGGTGCGATACTACCCGGTAAAGGCGCAGATGGCCTGGCCGCTGCCCTGAATCCGGCCAGAGGCCTCCGATACTAAATTGTCACCCGGTTGGAGCAGAGCGACTGGGTAGGAGGATGGCTAAAATACTTCCATAGGGCAAGTATTAAAGGCAAACTCAAAGACCTTGACAGTTGGTAGCGCAACATGCTGCGCTATTTATTTGGCACGTCTGGAAAAAGCTGGAACGGAAAGGCCAGCTACTGATCAAAAAAGGCAGGCAAGCCATCAGACTTGCCTGCACAAGATGAACTTCCGTCTAAACAATCGACTGAAGTCCTCTTTCAGACAGCCGACTGAAGTCCTCTTTCAGACAGCGCTAAGTTCGAGAAAATTTTATGGGCTTTGTTTGGTTTTTAAGACAGTACCTCAATTGTGCGGTCGGCTTTTATTTTTCTTCATCCATGCACTTTTTGATTTCAAATAATCTTTCAATTCTTCAAAACTCATATTTGATATTTCTTTTGCAATCCTTTCCTTTTCGGCTCTAAAAAAGCTTACAGTGTCAAATTTTTTAGTTGTTGTCTTCATGTGTTATGATTTCTTTTGGTGACCTGATATCTAATTGGTTATGTCCTTCTCTTATGTTAATGGAGTTGTAACCTCTTATTCTAAAAACGTTGACGATATGTTTAAAATTCCAACTAACCAAAATGTCAGCTTTTTGAATAGTTGCTGTCGCAATATGTAAACAGTCATCAAAGCTTGTAGGTCCAACTACTTTTTCAGTTACATAAAGCGTTGCAAGTTTTGTGCTTTCTCTCGTCAGTTCAACTTGTTCAGCATTGCTGTTTACGATTTTGTGAAAGTGTTCCTTGACTTTTTTTGGTGCATTTTCAAGTTCAGCTATGGTCAATTCAGAATAGAGACAAATAATTTCGCCCTTTTCGACCATTTCAAAGAGCTTCTTAGTCTCTTGTTCAAACTCTATATCGTACACACCCCCAAAAACTGACGTGTCGAAATACAACTTTGGTTTCATAGGGTAAATTTACTCAATATTTACTGTTTTCTTATCGGGGTGTTTTCTAAACTTTTGACTAACGTCAAACCTCATCATTGCAAATCAGGCAGTTACAATTCCGA